>DASVIK010000166.1:0-3766 GCA_036382135.1 Candidatus Limnocylindrales bacterium
AGATGACACCCTCCGACCTGAGGGCGACCGAAGCCGCGGGACTTACGACAGCCGAACCGGCAGCGACGGCCGCCGACGCCGCACCGGCCGAGGCTTCCGGGCCGGGGGATGCGCCGAGTCCGGCCGACCTGCCCGATCCCGCCCCCGGAAGACAGGCGGACCGCACGGATGCCATCGACGAGCTGTTCCGACGGCCGGAGCCCGAGCGCGTCGGGCCCCGACTGGCGTTCGGGACGCGGCTGACGATCGCGCTCATCGCCGCCGCGGTCCTGCCGCTCGCGGTCTTCGGGCTCCTCCTCGTGCTCGCTCAGCGTCTTCCCGACTCCGCGTCGGCGACGCCGCGCTTGCTCCTCCTGGCGATCATCGTGACCGCGCTCATCTCCAGCCTCGCCGCCTACCTCCTCGCCGCCGACATCACGGCGCCCCTCCGGGCGATCGCGGCGGCCGTGGACCGGACCAAGGCCGGCGACCTGACGACGCCCATCGACCTGCCCGGCGACGACGAGCTCGCCCGCCTTGCCGAGAGCCACAACCGGCTCGCGGCCGACCTCGAGCGGCGCAATCGCGAGCTCGGCCGGATCCTTGCCGCGATCGTCCACAGCACACCGCGCCAGGGTCTCGACTGGCTCGTCGGCCGGGCCGGCGCCGACGCGCGCGAGGCGTTCGGGCTCATCGATGCCGAAGTCCGCCTGGTGGATCCGGCGACGGTCCGGGTCGAGGAGCGGGTACCCGGCGAGCCTCGACCGGTGCGGGCCGACCTGCGAGCCGGCGACGAGCGCATCGGGGTCCTCCTCGGCCACGCGCCCGTGATGCGGACCTGGGAGCGGGCCGACCAGGATCTCCTGGAGGTGTTCGCCGCCCAGGTCGGGGTGGCCCTGCGCAACGCCGAGCTGTTCGCCCGGGTCGAGGCCCAGAACGCCCAGCTCCTCGAGCTCGACGCCGCCAAGGACGACTTCCTGCGCGGGGTGAGTCACAACCTCCAGACACCCCTGACGAGCATCCGGGCCTACGCCGAGCAGCTGGGCCGCACGGATCCCGACCGGCGGCTCGGCATCATCAGCGAGCAGGCCGACCGGCTCTCCCGGATGGTCCGCCAGCTGCTGACGGTCACCCGGCTCGAATCCGGGGCCATGCGACCGACGGCCGACGTCCTCTCACTCGGCTCCCGCGCCCGCAAGGCCTGGGAGGCGCTCGCCGTGGAGGAGGTCCCCTTCGAGATCGACGACAAGAGCGAGGGTTGGCTGGCCGTGGGCGACGCCGACCAGCTCGACCAGGTGCTCTGGGCGGTGCTGGACAACGCGGTGAAGTACGGCGCCCGCCGGCCCGTGGCGGTCCAGGTGGCCCTCTCCGACGGCCGGCTGCGCCTGACGATCGCCGACCAGGGGCCCGGCGTGGCCGAGGCGGATCGAGGGCGGCTGTTCGGTCGCTTCGAGCGCGGCAGCAGCCAGAACGCAGAGGACGGCAGCGGTCTCGGCCTGTACGTCGCGCGGGAGCTGTGCCGGGCGATGGGCGGCGATCTCGTCCTCGAGCCGGCGGCGCCGGATCGGGGCGCGGCCTTCAGCGTCTGGTTGCCGGCCGAAGTCCCGCTGGAGGGCTGACGGCGCGGTCACGACCGGGGCGGACGACCGGGGCGAACGACCGCCCACCCGGCTCGGGCCGGCGAAAGTACCGGGGCCTCGTTTCCAACGGGCACCACATTCGGGTTGCGGTTCCGAGAGGTGCCGTAGAGAGCGTGGCGGTGGGGTGGGGTCAGTACGTGACCGAAGGTACTAGACGTCCGTAGGACCCCCACGGAAGATGCGGTCGCCCCGGGCACCCGACGCCTGGTAGATCGGGGGCTCCCACATCACCCAAAACCTCGGGAGAGACCACATGAGTCCGTCGAACGACCGCCGACGATCGCTGGCGGTGTTCACTCGAACGGTCGGCGCCGCGCTCGCGACGGCCGGCCTCCTCTTCTCATCGGCGGCCTCGGTGGCAGCTTCCGGCGCCACCGAGGGCGCCGGCCATGGCCAGGCGAACGTCGCCACCGATCAGTCCGGCTGCGGACTCATCCCGCTCGACGTCGAGCTCATCATCGACCGCTCGGGCAGCATGGGCGACAACAAGAGCGACGGCCACACGCGCCTGTACTGGGCCAAGCACGCCGCCGACCAGCTCGTCGACAACCTCGACGGCAATGGCGGCGTCGGCGCGGGCGATCGCCATCACGTTGGCGTGACGTCGTTCAACGAAACGACCGGGCATGTCGACGTCTCGCTCGACGGCTCGTCCGCCTCCGCGGTCAAGTCCGCCATCAACGCCCTGGACTCGACCGGCGACACCCCGCTCGCCCAGGGCATGGCAGCCGGCGCGGCCGACATGTCGGCCAATGGCCGGACCAGCGAATTCGGCCTCAGCGTCCAGCACGTGATCATCATCCTGTCCGACGGTCGCCCCTGGCCTGACAAGGCACCGGCCCGTCCGAGCGCCGGCCAGATCGGCTCCTTCCGGGCCTCGGCCGACTCGGTCTATTCGATCGCCATCGGCCAGGGCGGCACGACCGGCACCGCGAATGAGGTCGATCTCGCCCTCATGCAGTCGCTGGCCAAGCCCGCGAGCGGCTACTTCAACGTGACGAGCGCGAGCGACCTGCCGGCGCTCTTCGGCGACATCTTCACGAGCATCGCCTGCCGGCCCGGCATCCAGATCAAGAAGACGGCCGACCCGACCGAGCTCTCGGTCGGCGGCGGCGACGTCACCTACAGCTACGCGGTCACCAACGTCGGCAACGTCGCGCTGAGCGATGTCGCGGTCACCGACGACAAGTGCTCGCCGGTCACGAAGACCGGTGGCGACACGAACCACGACAACAAGCTCGATCTCGACGAGACGTGGACGTTCACGTGCTCGGCCACCCTGACCGCGACGACGACGAACGTCGGGACGGCCACCGGCTGGCACGGCGACACCAAGGTCGAGGACAAGGACGACGCGACCGTGACCGTCGCCAAGGCCACCCCGACGCCGACGCCGACCGCGACGGCGACGCCGACCGACGAGCCCACCCCGACCCCGACTCCGACCCACAAGCCGACCACGAAGCCGAGCGGCGGCGTCGGCGGCGAGACCGGTACGCCGGCGGTCACCCCGCCCTCCACCTCCACCATCGGTGACACCAACGGAACGTCGGGCTCCAGCCCGCTGCTCCTGGCCCTCGTCCTGGCGGCCGTGGCCTCCCTGATCCTCATCGCCACTCCGCGCCCGGCACGGCGCACGGTCAGGAACGACAAGGACTGACCGACCCCGCACGTGGATGAGGGAGCCGTTCGGGGCGGCGCCCTCTGACCTCCACCCCATGTAAGGTCCCCGAGACCGAGACGGGCGCGCCCTCCGTGGTGCGCCCGTCTCTCTTCGTTTCGTGAGGGAGCGGGGGCCGGTGCGCGCGCGCGCCGCGGCGTTGGGCCTGAAAGCTCGGTCGCAAGGTTTGGCTGCGAAATTCCGCATCCGGCCCGGCCACGGGACGTGCATCGCGTGGCCGCCCGACACCCAGAGGCTCACACCATGACTGACCAGGGAACCTCGGCCCGGCGGCGACGGCGCGTCCATCGTCACCCGGTCGCCGACTCGAGCGCGATGCCGGCCGCCCGCCGCCGCTCGCGCGGCCAGGTCATCGTCATCTTCGCCGGCGCCATGCTCGCGTTCATGGGGCTCATGGCCATCGTCATCGACGTGTCGTGGTATTGGGCGAACACGCTCCGCGTGCAGCGCGCGGCCGATGCCGCGG
>DASVIK010000167.1:0-9738 GCA_036382135.1 Candidatus Limnocylindrales bacterium
CCCGGCGAGCTCGGGGCGGGGAGTCGGTTCGACCGGGCCGGGGGTGGCGTCCACCGCGCCGATCAGCGATGCCTCGTCGTCCGCTCCGACATCGCCCGGCCGGACATCTGCCAGCCAGCGTGACGTGGCCAGGCCCGCGCCGGGCCCGATCGCCGGGCCCGCGAGGCCGGCCGCTCCTGCCGCTGCGGTTCCTTCCGCTCCCGTGCCGTCGCCGCGGTCGGGGCCGTTGCCCAGCCATGGCGGGGGCGCCGCCCAGTCACGTGGTTGCCGGCTCCGGGGGGCGACGTCGTCGTCGTAGGGGTCCGGGACATCCGTCGGACGTTGGTCCGTCGCGACGTCCTCGTCCGGGTCATCGGCGGCATCGGCCGCGCCGACCGCCAAGTCGTCCGCGGCATCGCCCGCATCCGGGCCCGCGGGCCCGTCGTCGTCCACGCCCGGCCGAACGGGCCGCAGCTCGGGCCCGGCTCGACCGGCGCCGGCCGCGCTGCCCCGTGCCTGAGCGGCCTCCCGACGGGCCCAATCCTGGAACGTCGGGCAGGCCGGGAAGCGCGGCGAGAGGCAATACGATTCCTGGTGGGCGATCGCCCGGGGAGCGGGACGGATCTCGGCATAGCACCGGTGCCGGTGGTCCGGCCGATCGGCGCGCTCGTCCCGGTCGTCGTCGAATGCGACGAACGGACACGCCGGAACTCGGTCGGAGGGGGCGGCTCCGCGATCGGTCATCGACCGAATGATACGGCGGGCGGGCGGACCCGACCGGGGTTGTCGCGCGCGTCGTGCCGTGCCACGATCGTCGCGCGCGACCCGGCGGGCCAGCCCGACCAGGGCGAGCCGATCACGTCCGATCCGGAGGATCCAGCCATGGGCGACGACTTCGACCGCGACGATCCGACCATCGGGCCCGACCACCTGCCCGGGCCGGACGTAGGTGCCTCGCTCACGTTCGATTTCGACGGCCATCTCCGGAGCGTCGACGTGGACGTGCCGGGCACGGCGGAGGGTTCCGACCCCGCCCACCTCGATCTCGGGGGCGACGCGACGAGTCCACGTGACCCGGGCTGGATGCCGAATGTCGCCGATCCGAATGCGCCGGTCGTCGACCCGTTCTCGCTTCCGCCGCCGGAGGGCTGGCACCGCGACCCGATCACCGGCGTCCTGCTGCTCGACCTCCCCGACCTGCCCCCGGACGCCGGCAGCGGGCCCGCCCCCGCCGATCCCGGGCCGGGCGACTACCCGGATCCGAACCCGGACGAAGCGGTCGTGTAGACCCGACGGGACGCGCTCGACGTGTCCCCGTGGACCCTGACGACCGGCACGGGATCGGGCGGTCGGTCGCCGTCGCGGTCCGACATCGTCGAGGTGACGGTGAGGGCGGCCCAGGCGAGCTCGTCCTCCTCGGAGTCCCAGTCGGGCGCCCTCCGCGGCACCCACGCCCGCTCGCCGTCCTCCTCCTGGACCCCGTGCGGCCAGCCGAGGTCGGCCTCGTAGCGGAACATCCCCTGGAGCAGGAACGGCGGGCGGTCGGGCGCCAACCGGCGCAGCGCGGCAAGAAACAGGGCGATGATCGCGACGAGGAACACGATCGACAGGTCCACGATCGCTCCGCCATCCGGTGCCGGCCGATCCGGCCCTGAGCGCCCCGAGCCTACACCCGCTGGGAAGGTCCGCCGGACGATGCGACGAGCGTCGCCAGGAGCTCGTCCCAGGCGGACAGGTACGCGTCGACGTCGGCGTCCGTGCCCGGCACGGGGACGACCGGTCCGGCCCCCACGATGGCCTCCCATATGCCCCGGTTGGCCATCCAGATCCGGATGAGCCGGGTCAGCAGGTCGTCGCGGCAGGCGCGCGCCTCGCTCGCGTCGCGGACCGGCGTCGCCCGGAACGTGTAGCCGGCCCGCGGCCCCAGGTGGTGGATGTGCCACGGCAGGCCGGCCCGGTCGACCGCCGCGCGCATCCCTTCGGCGAGCCGGGCGCCCAGCCGCTGGGTGCTCGCGTAGGCCTCCGGCGTGAGGATCTCGAGCATCGTCGCCCGCGCGGCGGCCATCGAGAGCGCGTTGCCGAACAGCGTCCCGCCGATCGCGATGAGATCGGACCGCTCGCCATCTGGACCCTTCACCTGGCGGAGGACGTCGGCGATGGCGTCGGTCATGCCCCAGGCCCCGAACGGGACACCACCGGCGATCGACTTGCCGCAGGTGATGAGGTCCGGGCTCAGGCTCCACTGCCGGGTGAGACCGCCCGGCCCGACGACCTGCGTATGCGTCTCGTCCATCGCGAGCAGGGTGCCCGCGTCCCGGGTGAGCGCGCGGAGCGCCTCGTGGTAGCCCGGGTCGGGCAGGATGAGCCCGAAGTTGTTCGTGAGCGCCGGCTCGGTCAGGACGATCGCGATGTCGCGCCGTTCGAGGGCGCGCGCGAGTGCCGCGACATCGTTGAGGGGCACGATCACCGTCCCGTCCGTGACCCCGCGCGGCAGGCCGCGCTCCTCGGCGACGGCCGCGCCCGCCGCGTCGAGCTCGACCAGGGCCTGATCGAGATGACCCAGGTAGTGGCCGTCGAAGAGCAGGACCCTGTCCCGGCCGGTGACGACGCGGGCGACCCGGATCGCCTCGGTGTTCGCCTGGGAGGCGGACAGCGTGAACTGCCACTTCGGGAGCCGGTAGCGACGGGCGAGCTCCTCGGCCACGACGATCGCGTCCTCGTTCGGGAGCAGGAACTGGTGGCCCTGGGCCATCCGCTCGCTCACCGCGCGGACGAGCGGCTCCGGCGCGTAGCCGCAGAACATCGAGAGGTCGGCGATGTTGAAGTCGCTGTACGTGTAGCCGTCGACGTCGATGAAGCGCGACCCGGCGCCGCTCGCGACCCACGGCGCCTCGTGGTGATAGCTGCTCATGTGCCAGGCCATCGGCACGCCGTTGGGCATCGAGCCGCGTGCCCGCTCGCGCAGGGCCGCCGATCGGGGATGGCGCTCCCGGAAGGTCGCGTCCTCGCGGTTCTTCAGCTCCCGGACGAGCGCGTGGTCGACGGTCGGCGCCGGCTGGTCGGACATCCCGGGGAGTCTAGCGGGCGACGCAGCCGGCCCCGCCATCCCGCGGCCGGTACGGCAGCACGTGGACGTTGGTGTGCCGGCCCGTTTGACAGGCTCGCGGAGCGCCCGGAACATTGACCCGACCCACCGCGACCGCCACGACCCCGGCGGCGCCGACATCTCCAGTGCCCGGAGGAGGCGTTCATGTCTCAGGTCATCCGTCGGCTCGGCCGACTCCTCGCGCCGACGACCGTCGTCCACGCCCACTGCGACGTGCCGTGCGGCATCTACGATCCGGCCGGCGCCCAGCTCGCGGCGAAGACTGTCACCAAGATGGTCGAGCTCATCGGCGCGATCGAGGCCGGCTCCACCGCCGTCGCCGACCGCAACAAGTTCATCCGCTGCGTCACCGTCAAGGAGCAGCACGCCGAGCTCGTGAAGCACGAGGTCCAGGTCATCTGGTCCGACTACTTCAAGCCCGAGCACCTCGCGGCGAACCCGGACCTGCACACGAAGGTCTGGAACATCCTCAAGCTCGCCGGCAAGAACAAGCAGAGCGTCGACGCCGAGGCGGCCGCCCAGCTCGAGGCGTCGGTCAAGGAGTTCGCGGACATCTTCTGGGCGACCAAGAAGTAGCCGGTGGAGGGGGCGGCCCCGACCTTCGCTCGGGAGTCCGCCCCCTGGGCCTGATCGCCGCGGTGACGCGGCGCACGAGGGGTCCGTGGCGGGTCGCGGTGGTCGAGGGCAGCATGCGTCCCACGATCGAGCCCGATGACTGGCTCCTCGTGGACCCGCTGGTCCGCCGCTGGCCGCGGCGCGGATCGGTCGTCGTGTTCCTGGAACCGGCCTCCGACGTCCTCGCGGTCAAGCGCGTCGCCGCGGGGCCCGGCGACGTCGTCCACGGCGTTCGGGTCACCGATCCGGAGACCGGCCAGGACATCGAGGTCACGATCCGCCTCACCCCGGACGAGGCCTGGCTCCTCGGCGACGACCCGACCGGATCGATCGACTCCCGGCGGTACGGACCGGTCGCCCTGGACCGACTGGTCGGCCGGGCCTGGTTCCGCTACGCGCCCCTGCGCCGCATCGGTGTCCTGCGTCGCCGGAACGGACCGGCCGAGCGCGCGTCCCACGGCACGTTCCCCGACGGCCCGGCCTGACCGCCCGGCGGACCCGGGGTTATGCACCCACGGGCATCGTCCCGCGGCGCCGTCTCCCGCGCCGTGCTCGAATCCGTGAGCTGGCGGACGCTCAGCCCGCGGGGGCCATCTCCAGCCCCGCCGCCCGACAGTCGTCGGCGAACCGGGCCTGGCCATCGAGGGACAGATCCCAGCGGCTCGGGAAGCACACGATCCGGTCGAGCCCGAGCGCCGCGAATGCGCCGAGCGTGTCGACCCGTGCCTGGCCGATCGGGCGAACGTCGTTGTCGCGCGTGTACAGCGACACCCGCAGGGTGGCCGGGTCGCGATCGATCTCCTCGCAGCGCGCCCGGATGACCGGCAGCAGGTCGGCCACCCCGTCGGGCGAGAGGAAGACGAGATTGATCTCGTCGGCGTAGCGCGCGGCATAGCGGAACGTCACGTTCCGGCCGTTCCCGCCCACGATGATCGGGATGCGCGGCTTCTGGAGGCCCTTCGGCTCGTTGATGGCCCCGCGGACGCTCGCGTACGAGCCCTCGAACGTCGCCGGACCCGGCTCGAACATGCGGCGGATGATCTGGAGGTGGTCGCCGAGCGCCCCGAGGCGTTCGGGCAGCAGCGGGAAGCCATAGCCATACGCCCGCCACTCGTCTTCCTTCCAGCCGGCCCCGATCCCGAGTTCGAAGCGGCCACCACAGATGACGTCGATCGTCGACGACAGCTTCGCCGTCAACGCCGGATTGCGGAACCCGGTGCAGACGACCATGTGCCCGAGTCGCACCCGCTCCGTGACCATGGCGAGGGCCGTGATCGTCGAGAAGGACTCGAGGGTGATCTCCTCGACCGGCTCGGGGACCGTGTGGAAGTGGTCGAAGACCCAGATCGATTCGAAGCCGAGGCGTTCGGCGTCCCGCGCCAGTTCGACGGTCCGTGCCCACGCCGCGGCGGGATCCCAGCCGTCGTACTCGCGCTTCCAGCCCTGCGGGGCCATGACTCCGACCTTCATCCGACCTCGATCGACCTCACTGACGCGGCTGTCGCGGCCGGCGAGCCACGCCCGCGCCGCTCCTGGCCGAGCCTATCATCGCGGACATGCCCACCACCGACTTCGATCGCAACGCCCCATTGCCCGGACCGCCCGATCCCTGGGAGTCCACCTCGGCACCGAGCCCGCGGAGCGGGCCGCCGTACCACATGACCGACATGATCGCGGCCGAACCGGCCCTCGCCGAGCGCCTGCTCGGGCGGCTGGCGGTGCCCGACGGCGACGTCGCGCGGCTCGTCGCCACGATCCGGGAGGTCGCCCGAGCCGGCGACCCGATCGTGGTCACCGGGTGTGGCACCTCCGAGCACGGCGCGCTCGGCGTCGCGGAGATCCTCGCCGAAGCGATGGCCGACGCCGGAATGGCCGGCCCCCGTCCCGTGGCGGGCCAGGCGTTCGAGCTTGCCCTTGACCCTCCGTCGCGCGGCCTTGTCATCGGGATCTCGCACGAGGGCGGGACCGCGGCCACGAACCGAGCCCTCGAGGCGGCCCGCGCCGCGGGTGCCCGGACGGCGATCGTCACGGTCTCGGAGCGTTCGCCCGGGGCGGCGCTCGCCGATGTCGTCGTGACGACCGGGGAGCTCGACCAGAGCTGGTGCCACACGGTCGGCTACGTCTCGCCGCTTCTCGCGGCGACCGCGATCGGGGCGGCTCTTCGGGGAGAGGCCGCCGCCGACGCCGGTATCCGGCGCCTCATGGCCGATGGCGCGCGCGACGCGGCGTCGGCCGGGGCGATGGCCGCGACCCTCGCCAACGCGCGCCACCTCATCGTGATCGCCTCCGGGGCGGATCGGACCGCCGGCCGGGAGCTCACCCTCAAGATCGAGGAGGCGGCCTGGATCCCGACCGCGTACCGCGATCTCGAGACGTTCCTCCACGGGCACCTGCCGGCGACCGACGAGACGACCGGCCTCGTGCTCATCCTCGCGGACCGGCGGAGCCGCGAGGACCGGTCGGTCCGCGCCCGGCAGGCCCTCGCGGCGGCCAATGCCCTCGGCGTGCGCTGCGCCGCGATCGTGTCGGCCGATGCGTCCGGCGGGCTCGAGCCGGGCTCGACCCGTGCCGGCCGCCTGGTCGTGCCGGTAGCGCCGTCCCTCCCGGCCACGGTGGCCGCTCTCCTCGGCACGGCCACGGCCCTGCAGCTCCTCACCGAGCGGATCGCGCGCGCGCGCGGGACGAACCCCGACCCGATCCGGCGCGACGACCCGCGCTACCTCGCCGCGGCAGCCCAGTCCGACGGCTGACTGGAGCGCGCACGATGGGCTTCGTCGCGCGGCGACGGTCTCTGCGGCGGCGCGAAAGGCTCGACCGGCGCTCGGGCCGGTCAGCCCGGCCGGCGGCCTAGACCCGGCCGACCAGCTGCTGACCCATGAGATCGATCATGTCGAGATCCCAGGGCAGGAAGTCCTGCAGCATGAGCCGCTCGCAGCCGGCGTTCGCGTACTGACGGATCCGCGCGCGCGCCTGCTCGGGCGTCCCGATGATCCAGCGCTTGCGTCGCTCGGCGAGCCACGCCGCGGACCCGGGGGCGCCGGGCTCCTCATCGGCGTCGTCCGCGAGCAGGGCCACGAGGGCCTCGATGCGCTGCTGGACCTCGGCGTCGTCGCGGCCGATGAGGGTGCCGACCATCGCCGACCGGGTGAGCGTGGCGGGATTCCGGCCCGCGGCCCGGCAGGTCTCGTCGAGCTGGAGGAACTTGGCCAGGGCCTTCTCAGGCGACGCGCTCGAGAGATTGAACTCGCCGGCGTGCGCGGCCGCGATGCGCATCGACCTGGGCGACCCCTCGCCGCCGATGAGGATGTTGATCCGTCGCGTGGGTCGCGGCCGGAACCGGGCGTCCTCCACCGTGTAGTAGCGCCCGCTGAAGGAGAAGCCGTCGGCCCCGTGGAGGAGTCCGTCCACGATCTGGACCTGTTCCTCGAGCATCGTCGCCCGCTCCTCGATCGGCGGGAAGGGGAAGCCGTAGCGCCGATGCTCCTCCTCGTGCCAACCCGCGCCGAGTCCCAGCTCGAGCCGGCCGCCACTCATCTCGTCGACGGTCCCGATGAGCTTGGCCAGGTTGCCCGGGAGCCGGTACGTGACGGGCGATACGAGCACGCCCAGGCGGATCCGGGTCGTCTCCCGGGCCAACCCGGCGACCACCGCCCAGGCATCCGTGGTGGGCCGATCGCCTGGTCCCGGGAAGCTCTCGTAGTGATCGGAACGGAAGAGCGTCTCGAAGCCGGCCGCCTCGGCGTGCAGGGCCACCGCCAGCTGGTCGGCGTAGCTCATCCCCTGCTGGGGCTCGATCATGAGCGCGAACCGCATCGACTCGATCCTCCCGGCCCGACGGACCATTCAGCTTGACAGGATGGTTCGTATGGGTAGAATGCTTCAGGTAATGCGAACCATCAACAAGCCTCGAGCAGCGGACGCCAGCATGGCCGGTCTCCCGGCGGCCGGCCACCCGGTCGAAGGACGCGAGCTCGTCGAACGCATCATGGACGATTTTCATGTCGCCATCCGCGAGATCCGGTGCGCAGGCACGGAGCGACTCGTGAAGGCCGGGGTCAGCATGACCCACCTCCACGTGATGGACCTCCTGTCCCGCCACGGGGAGACCTCGATGAGCCGGATGGCAGAGCTACTCGATGTCTCCCTGTCGAACGCGACCGGGCTCATCGACCGGATGGCCGAGCGCGGCCTCGTGGAGCGCGTCCGCGTTCCCGACGACCGGCGGGTCGTCCTCGTCCGGCTCTCGGACGGTGGCAAAGCCCAACTCGAGGCGTTGGAGATCCTCAAGCACGATCTGATCAAGAAGATCCTCGCGCGGATGGACTCGACGCAGCTCGAGCGACTCTCACAGAGCCTGTCCGACGTGCATGAGGCCGTATCGGGCCTCATCGAGACCGAGGGAGCCGACGTCTTCGGCACCGCCCACGATCATCCGCACACGCAGCCTCACGCTCATGCCCATGCCCACCCTCACAGCTACCCAGAGGCCGTCCCAGTCGGCCGCACCGTCGCCGGCTGATCCGGCGTCACCCGAGAGAAGGGAATCGACACGATGATGGAAGGCACGTCCTTCGAGGAGACCACCGCCCCCACGGTCGCGGAGGACCCGGCCCTGGGACTGGACCGGCGCGCCAAGACGGAGATCCTGGCCGCGATCCTCCTCGCCCTGTTCCTCGGCGCCCTCGACCAGACCATCGTCGGGACGGCGCTGCCGAAGATCGTCACGGACCTGGGCGGTAACGACTACTACACCTGGGTCGTCACGATCTACCTGCTGACGAGCACGATCACGGTGCCGTTCTACGGCAAGCTGTCCGACATCTACGGCCGCAAGCCGCTCCTGATGATCGGCGTGACCCTGTTCCTCGTCGGATCGGCGCTTTCCGGCCTCAGTCAGAACATGTTCGAGCTCATCCTCTTCCGGGGCATCCAGGGCCTCGGCGCGGGGTCACTCTTCCCGATCAGCCTCGCCGTCATCGGCGACCTGTTCACCCCGGCCGAACGGGGCAAGTACCAGGGCCTCTTCGGCGCGGTCTTCGGGATCTCGTTCATCGTGGGGCCCGCCCTCGGCGGCTTCATCACTGACAACATCAGCTGGCACTGGGTCTTCTACGTCAACCTGCCGGTCGGCCTCGTCAGCCTGTACATCATCTGGCACCTGTTGCCGACCATCAAACGGGCCGGCGCCAGCCGGACGTTCGACTTCCTCGGCGCCGGCGTGTTCACGGTGGGCATCAGCTTCCTGCTCGTCGGCCTGACCAACAAGCTGAGCGCGGACTGGGGCACCCTGAGCGTCGGCGGGTTCATCGCCATCGGCCTCGCCCTGACCGCGGTCTTCATCGTGATCGAGTCGCGGGCCAAGGAAGCGATCGTGCCCCTCGACCTGTGGCGCATCCGGACCTACGTGGCCTCGATGCTCGCGACCTTCTTCGTGAGCTTCGGCTTCTTCGGCGCGATCATCTTCCTGCCCCGCTTCTTCCAGGTCGTTCGTGGGGACAGCGCGACGGCTTCGGGCTACGAGATCTTCCCGTTGCTCGTCGGGCTGATCGGCAGCTCGATCATCGGCGGGCTCATCGTCTCGCGGACCGGGCGCTACAAGGTGCTGATCATCACCGGCCTCGTCATCATGACGATCGGGATCGCGCTCATGACCCAGCTCCGGGCGGACACGTCACTGCCGGTCTTCTGGCTGTGGATGTTCATCACCGGCGTCGGCATCGGCCCGACCCTGTCCGTGTTCACAATCGTCGTCCAGAACGCGGTCCCGTTCCGGAAGCTCGGTGTGGCGACCTCGAACCTGACGTTCTTCCGCCAGATCGGCGGTTCGGTCGGCCTGGCCATCTCGGGGACCGTCTTCGGGCAGTCGCTCAAGGACCAGCTGCCCTCGCAGCTCGGGCCGGTCTTCAGCCAGATCAAGGCTGCCGCACCGCCGGCCTTCCAGAGCCAGTTCGACCAGCTCCAGACGAGCGGGGCGGCCGGGCTCGACATCAACAACCTGACCGGCGTCGGGCAGAGCTTCGGGACCGCGATCATGAACG
>DASVIK010000168.1:0-4498 GCA_036382135.1 Candidatus Limnocylindrales bacterium
ACCCCACCTGCGCGTTGACGCATCGGCTGGTTCAGGGCCATAATCCCGACTGAAACACTCGGGATTGAGGAGCCTCTTCTGACCGCATCGGCCCCAACGCCCAGCGCGGCTGTCACGCCCCTTGCCGACATCGTCTCCGGCCCGTCCCACGGCGCCCGGCAGGCGTTCCACGGCAGCGGCGCGGTCTCGTTCAGCACCAAGGGCGAGTACGGCGTCCGGCTCATGGTCCAGCTCGGTCGGCGCTACGGGCAGGGGCCGGCCAGCCTCGCCGAGATCGCCCTGGCCGAGGACCTGCCCCGGGCCTATCTCGAGCAGCTCGTCATGAGCCTGCGCGACGCGGGTCTCGTCACCAGCACGCGTGGCGCTCGCGGCGGCTACGAGCTCGTGAGTCCGCCCGGCGAGACGCGGATGAGCGAGGTCCTGCGGGCGCTCGAGGGTCCCATCGCCCCGATGTTCTGCGCGACCGAGGACGCGGAGCACGCGACGGTCTGCGGCCGCACCGCCTCATGCACCGTGAACCTGCTGTGGGTCCGCGTCCGCGATGCGATCGCCGGCGCGCTCGACACGATGACCCTCGCCGATCTCGTCCCGCTGCGCGTGGCGCCCGTCGCCTCGACGGCACCGGCCGTCCCGCCGCCAACCTCCCCCGACCAGTCCGGAGCCGAGACCCGATCGTGACCGACCAGCCGACCGACCACAACGAAGCCCACCTCGTCATCCGGGGTCTGCGCGTCGCGCCGGCCGCCCACCCGGACCAGGAGATCCTCCAGGGGATCGATCTGACCGTTGGCCAGGGCGAGGTCCACGCGATCATGGGACCAAACGGGTCGGGCAAGACGACGCTCGCCTATGCCCTCATGGGGCATCCGGCCTACAAGGTGACCGGCGGCTCGGTGGCCTGGAAGGGCCGCGACATCCTCGCGCTGTCCCCGGACAAGCGCGCCCGGCTCGGCCTGTTCCTCGCCTTCCAGTACCCGACCGCGGTCCCTGGCCTGTCGGTCGCGAGCTTCATCCGCTCCGCGCTCAATGCCCGCCTCCAGGGCGTCGACAAGGTCGAGGGCATCGACCCGACCGACCCGGCCCGGGGCGGCATCTCGATGCGCGACTTCCGGAACCTCATGCGGGAGACGTTCAAGCTCCTCGAGATGGACGAGGCGTTCGCCCAGCGGTACGTGAACGACGGGTTCTCGGGCGGCGAGAAGAAGCGCCTCGAGATGCTCCAGATGGCCGTCCTCAAGCCGGAGATGGCGATCCTCGACGAGACGGACAGCGGCCTCGACATCGATGCGTTGCGGATCGTGGCCGAGGGCGTCAACGCGATGCTTAACCCGGAGCTGGGCGTGCTGCTCATCACCCACTACCAGCGGCTGCTCAACTACATCACCCCGGACGTGGTCCACGTGCTGGCGGCCGGCCGGATCGTCACGTCGGGCGGCAAGGACCTGGCGCTGCGCCTCGAGGACGAGGGCTACGGCCCGATCCTCCGCGAGGCCGGCCTCGAGACGACGGTCCCGGACGAGGCGCTCGCCGTGCCCCAGGAGCCCGCGGCGCCCGGCACGACCCGCGAACCGGCCCGGCTCGCCGGCTGACCGCCATGGCCGTCGTCGAGCCCTCGCCGCCGCCGGCCGCCCCGCGCGGGCCGCTCGACCCGGTCGCCCTGCGGGCGGACTTCCCGATCCTCCAGCAGCAGATCAACGGCCACCGGTTCGTCTATCTCGACTCGGCGTCGACCAGTCAGAAGCCGAACGTCGTCATCGACGCCGTGTCGGACTACTACCGCGAGTACAACGCGAACGTCCATCGCGGGATCTACACGATCGGCGAGAAGGCGACCGCGGCGTACGAGGCCGCGCGGGTCAAGGTCGCCCGCTTCATCAACGCCCCGGACAGCCACGAGGTCATCTTCACCCGCAACGCGACCGAGGCGATCAACCTCGTCGCCTACGCGTGGGGTCGCAAGAACATCTCGCGCGGCGACGCGATCGTGCTCACGGAGATGGAGCACCACGCCAACCTCGTCCCGTGGCAGATCCTCGCCCAGGAACGGGATGGCGACCTGGAGTTCATCCCCATCACCGATGACGGAATCCTGCGCCTCGACGTCTTCGAGGTGCTGCTCCGGCTCAAGCCCCGGCTGGTCGCGTTCACCCACGTCTCCAACACGCTCGGCACGATCAATCCGGTCCGCGAGATGACCGAGATGGCCCACGCGGCCGGGGCGCTGGTCCTCGTGGATGGGGCCCAGGCGGTGCCCCATGTGCCCGTCGACGTCCAGGAGCTCGGCGCGGACTTTTACGCGTTCTCGGGGCACAAGATGCTCGCCCCGATGGGTTCCGGGGCGCTGTGGGCGCGACGCGAGATCCTCGAGGCGATGTCGCCGTTCCTGTCGGGCGGCGAGATGATCCGCGAGGTCCACCTCCGGCGGAGCGACTTCAACGACATCCCCTGGAAGTTCGAGGCGGGCACGCCGGCCGTGGGCGACGCGATCGGTCTGGGCGTCGCCGCCGAGTACCTGACCGCGATCGGCATGGCTGCCGTCCGCGAGCACGAGCGCGACCTCGTGGCCTACGCCCTCGAGACGCTCCCGGCCAAGGTTCCGGCGATCGAGCTGTACGGCCCGCTGGATCCGGACGTGCGCGGCGGCGTCGTCCCGTTCAATCTGCCGGGCATCCATCCGCACGATGTCGCCCAGGTCCTGGATCGCTCGGGCATCGCCGTCCGGGCCGGCCACCATTGCACGATGCCGCTCCACGAGCGCCTGGACCTCGCGGCGACGGCGCGAGCGAGCTTCAACGTGTACTCGACCCGCGAGGACATCGACGCCCTCATCGCCGGCCTCCACGATGTCCAGCGGGTGTTCGGATCGGCCTAGGCGCATCGCGCCTTTCAGCGACGCCCGCGCTGAACTTGTAGGGATTCCCGGGGTTCCCGGGCACGACGCCTGCGCCGTACCGTATCCGCCGAGGCAGGAGCCTCGAGGCGACTGAGCGGGTCGAGGGTGCGAGATGCCGGGGTCGAAGGTCGCGCATATCCGACCTTGCTGGTCGGGATTGGCGCGGCGCGGTACACTCGGATGAGCCATGGACGACCTGTACCGCGATTACATCCTCGAGCACTCCCGACGGCCCCACAACTTCGGGGTCATCGAGGATCCGAGCGCGAGCTTCGAGGGCAGTAACCCGCTGTGCGGCGACCGGATCACCCTCCAGATCCGCGTCCATGACGGGGTCGTCGACCGGATCGGCTTCACGGGCCGCGGCTGCGCCATCAGCCAGGCCAGCGCCAGCCTCCTGACCGACGAGATCAAGGGCAAGCCGCTGACCGAAGTCGAGGCGTTCCGCGCCGACGACCTGCTCGACCTGCTCGGCATCGACATCAGCCCGGCCCGCCTCAAGTGCGCGATGCTCAGTCACGAGACGCTCCGCCACGCCCTCGACGAGCTCGACGCGCCCGCCGCCGACGCGCCTCCCGCCGAGGCCGGAGAGGTCCGACGCTGATGGACCGCTGCACGTGTACCTGGCCGGCCTGACCTGCCGGCACCCCGCCCGCGGGGACGACCCGACCCAGCCTCTGTCCCACCGCCCTGGCACGAATGCGCTGCCAGCCCGTCCACCGAACCGGAGATGACCACCCACATGCCCCGAACCTATGCCGAGCTCCTGCGCGAGGCCCGCGCCCAGGTGCCCGAGATCACCGCCGTCGACACGGACCTGTTGCGAACCAGGGCGACGAGCGTCGACGCGCCGACCATCGTCGACGTGCGCGAGGCCAGCGAGTGGGAGCAGGGCCACGTGCCCGGCGCCGTCCACATCTCGAAGGGCTATATCGAGGGGCAGATCGAGGCCGCCGCCCCGGATCGCGACCATCCGGTGATCCTCTACTGCGCCGGCGGCGTCCGCTCGCTCTTCGCGGCCCAGACACTCCAGGGCATGGGCTACACCGACGTCCGCTCGATGTCCGGCGGCTTCACGGCCTGGAAGTCGCACGGCCTGTCGTGGCAGATGCCGGCCGTCCTCTCGAGTGAGCAGAAGCAGCGCTACAGCCGCCACCTGCTCATCCCGGAAGTGGGCACCGACGGCCAGGTGAAGCTCCTCGCCTCGAAGGTCCTGCTCATCGGCGCCGGCGGGCTCGGCAGCCCGGCGGCCCTGTACCTCGCGGCCGCCGGCGTGGGGACCCTCGGCATCGTCGACTTCGACGTCGTCGACCTCTCGAACCTCCAGCGCCAGATCATCCACACGACCGACCGGATCGGGACCAAGAAGGTCGAGTCGGCCAAGAAGACCATCGAGGCGCTCAACCCCGACGTCACGGTCGTCGCCCACGAGGAGATGCTCACCGACGCCAATGTCGAGCGGATCATCGCCGGGTACGACGTCATCCTCGACGGGACGGACACGTTCGAGACGCGCTACACGCTCAACGACGCGGCCGTCGCGGCCGGTATCCCGGTCGTCCACGCGTCGGTCTTCCGGTTCGAGGGCCAGCTGACGGTCTTCAA
>DASVIK010000169.1:0-4504 GCA_036382135.1 Candidatus Limnocylindrales bacterium
CAGGTTGTCCGGATCGCGCATCGTCGGCAGCGTCGGGGCGACGCCGTTCAGCGGCTCGGTGAACAGATACTGGTGGGCCATCGGGATGATCGGGACGGTGACGCCCGCCAGGCGGCCGATCTCGGGCGCGAACATGCCCCCGGCGTTGACGACGACCTCGGCCGCGATCTGCGAGCGCTCGCCACGGTGCTCGACGGTCACGCCGCGGACGCGGCCCTCGCTGACGTCGATGCCGACGACCCGGGTGTGGGTGCGGATCCGGGCCCCGCGCTTGCGGGCGCCGGCCGCCAGGGCCTGGGCGAGGCCGGACGGGTCGAGCCAGCCATCGGTCGGCAGGTAGACGGCGCCGAGGACGCCCTCGAGGCTCATGAGTGGGAAGAGGTCGCCCGCCTCCCTGGGTCCGATGAGCTCCAGGGGGAGGCCGAAGGTCTTGGCCCAACCGGCCTGGCGCTCGAGCTCCTCGTAGCGCTCGCGGCTCGACGCGAGGCGAAGCGAACCGACCTCGTGCCACGATGGATCGACGCCCGTCTCGGCGGCCAGCCGGCGGTACAGGTCGCTGCCGTACATCATCATCCGGGTCAGGGTCACGCTCGAGCGGAGCTGACCCACGAGGCCGGCCGAGTGGAACGTGGAGCCCGACGTCAGCTCCGCGCGGTCGACGAGGACGACGTCGCTCCAGCCGAGCTCGGTGAGGTGATAGGCGATGCTCGTCCCACCGACGCCGCCGCCGATGACGACGGCTCGCGCGTGCTCCACCCGACCCTCCTGCACCTGGATTCCCCGCTTGCCACAGGGTAGCGGCGCGAACGGAGCCGCGCGGGCAGGACTCCCGAGCGAAGCGCCGCGGCGACGCGGCGCACGACACATCTGTAGCATCCGGCCATGGACGGCTCCCGGGCTCCGACGATCGATGAGGTCATCGCCGCGATCCCGGACTGGGCGGGCCGCACGGTCGCCGCCGAGCCGATCGCGGCCGGGCTGACCAATGCCAACTTCCGGGTCACGATCGACGGCTCGCCGGTCTTCGTGCGCATCCCGGGCGCTTCGACCGAGCTCCTCGCCATCGACCGCGCGAACGAGGCGCACAACACACGCGCGGCGGCCGTGTCGGGCGTGGGACCGCGCGTCCTCCACGAGGTGCCGTCGCTCGGCGCCCTCGTCCTCGAATGGCTGCCCGGCCGGACGATGTCGAACGACGCATTCGCGGAGCCCGGGATGGCCGAACGCCTCGCGGGCGCACTCCGGCGTCTCCACGCCGGTCCTCGCTTCCGCGACGACTTCGACATCTTCCGGCTCTCGGAGCGGTACCTGGGCCTGTGCGACGAGCGATCGATCCGCGTTCCCGACGGGTACCGGACCTTGTTCCACGAGGTCGGCCGCATCGAGGCCGCCTTCGCGCTGAGCCCCGTCGCCACCGTTCCGTGCCACAACGACCTGCTCGCCGAGAACTACCTCGACGACGGCACGGACCTGCGCATCGTCGACTACGAGTACAGCGGCAACAACGACCCGACCTTCGAGCTGGGCAACACGTGCCAGGAGCTCGGCTGGGACGACGCGAGGGTCATGGCGTTGTGCGGGGCCTATTTCGGGGCGGTGACACCCGCAGCCCTCGCCCGAGTGCGCCTGAACATGATCATGAGCGACGTCGGCTGGACCCTCTGGGCGGCCATCCAGGCGCGCATCAGCCCGATCGATTTCGACTTCTGGGGCTGGGCGGTCGAACGCTGGGGGCGTGCGGAGGCGAAGCTGGCCGCGCCGGCCTTCGAGGCCTGGCTGGCCGCGGTGAGCGCGGCCGACTGATCCGTACGGTCGAGCGGTCAGCCCCTCAGGCGCTCCCCTGCAGGATCGACGAGGACGTCGGGCGCGACCTGCCCGCCCACGCGTTCGTCAAAGAGGTCGGCCTCGATCGGCGCCCCTTCGGGCATGTCCGCCGGGAGGTAGACCGTCCCGATCGTTCGCCGGACCGTGTAGCCGAAGCCGACGCTGCGCAGGCGCCCGGCGATCGCGCCATCGACCCGGATCGCCTCGCCACCGTACAGGGAGAGGGACGTCTCGTCGCCGAGGAGCACGGTGCGCAGGCGCTTCGTCGGCCGGCCGGCGTCGCGACGCGCGACGATCGCCGCCCGTCCGTTGAACGGGCCCTTAGACGGGCGAACGAAGGCGCCCAGGCCAGCCTCGTCGGGTGTGTCGAGCGCCGTCAGGTCCGTGCCGTAGTAGCGGTAGCCCTTCTCGAGCCGGAGCGCATCCAGGGCGCGGTAGCCGAATGGCTCGATGCCCTGCGCGGCTCCGGCTGCCATCAGCCGGTCCCAGACCTGCGTCGCCCACTCCCGGGAGGTCATGAGCTCCCATCCGAGCTCGCCGGCATAGCTGATCCGGGACGCGACGACGGGCGCGGGGCCGATCCGGATGTCGCGCGCCGATCGGAGCGGCAGGGCGCCGTTGTCGACCGCGTCCGGGCTCACCGCGTCAAGGACGTCGCGGGCCCGTGGACCCCACAAGCCCAGGCAGGCGATGTCGTCGGAGACGTCACGCACCACGACCGGCGGATCGCCGGGAGCCATGTTGAGCCGCAGCCAGCCGAGGTCGCTGGCGAGATAGCCGGCCCCCGTCACGACCCGGAAGCGGTCGCCCGCCAGCCGGGTCACGGTCACGTCGGCGACCATCCCGCCGCGCGGATCAAGGAACGTCGTATACACGATCGCCCCGATCGGCCGGTCGATGTCGTTGGCGGCGACGCGCTGGAGGAGGCCGAGAGCGCCCCGCCCCTCGACCGCGATCTTGCCGAACGACGAGAGGTCGATGAGCCCGACCCGCTCGCGGACCGCCCGACACTCCTCGCCCAGCCGGTCGAAGAACGGCGGCCGGCCCCACCCCCAGGCGCGCTGGTCGGGCCCGGCCCGGCGCCACGGCCGGCCGGGCTCGTGGTAGTCGGCCCGCTCGACGCCCGCCTTGACCCCGAAGACGGCACCCGCCTCCTGGAGGCGCGCGTGGAGGGCGGAGGTTCGCCGGGGCCGCCCGGCCTCGTCCACGTCGAACGGGTAGCGCAGCCGGTAGTAGTAGCTGTACGCCTCGCGGGCGGTCGCCGCAACGTAGCCCGGGTCGCGATACGTGTCGGCGAACCGCCACGCCCGATAGGCGACCACGTCGGTGTCGGGATCGCCGGTCGTGATCCAGGCCGCCATGGCCCGGCCGATCCCGCCGGCTCCGCCGAAGCCGTTGAGCGACAGGCCCGCGGCCACCCAGAATCCCCGGACGCCCGGCATCGGCCCGAGGAGCGGGTTGGCGTCCGGCGTCATCGCGTCCGGATGGCAAACGAGCCGGCTGATCTGGGCGTCCTCGAGGAACGGGAACCGCAGCGCGGCGCCCGCGAGGAGCGGCGCGAACCGCTCGTAGTCCGGCGGCAGCGCGGTCGCGGCGTGCTCCCACGGGACGCCGTCGATCCAGCGCGCGTTCGGGGCCGCCTCGTACCCACCGACGAGCATCCCACCCGCCTCGCTTCGGCCGTAGACGAGGCGGTCGGGATCGCGGAAGCAGGGCATGTCGGCCGGCAGCTCCGCTCCCGGGACGGACCGCAGCGCCGCATGCTGATGGTCGACCGGCGTGGATGGGATCCATGTCCCGACCATCGCGCAGACCTGCGGCGCCCACATCCCGGCGGCATTCACGACGATCTCGGCCTCGATGGGGCCGTCCGTCGTGAGGATCCGGCGGACCTCGCGGCGGTCCGTCAGTTCGATGCCGGTGACCTGGACCCCGGTCCGGATCCGGACGCCGGCCTCCCTCGCGGCGGCCGCCACCGCGTGGGTCGCCGTGTGGGGATCGAGATGGCCGTCGCCGGGCAACCACACCGCGCCATACAGGTCGCTCGGCGCCATGGCCGGCAGGAGCCGGCGCGCCTCGGCCGGCCCGACGAGGTCCGCCTCGAGACCGATGGCGCGCGTCCGGCTGAGCGTTCGCTGGAGCTCGCGGAGCTGATCGATACTCGAGGCGACGCGCAGGCTGCCGACCGCGTCGAACGCCCCGAGCGAGCGATAGAGCTCGATGCTGTAGCGGCGGAACGCCATCATCGTCGACGAGGGATTGAACGCGGTCACGAGCCCCATCGCCTGGCACGTGGAGCCGGAAGTCAGCTGCGCCTTCTCGACCAGCAGGACATCCCGCTCCCCGGCCAGGGCCAGGTGGTACGCCACGCTGCAGCCGGTGATCCCGCCACCGATGACGACGATCCGGGCCTGGTCCATCGATGGGCCCGCGTCAGGCGCTCGAGGCGGCGCCGAGGGCGCGCTCGAAGGCGGGCGTCGCAGCGGCTGCCAGGAGACGGTCGAAGTGCTTGCCGGCGTAGGCGACGAAGTCGACGTCGAGCGTGCTGATGCCCTGCTGGAGGACGCCCCACATCGCCTCGCGGAAATCCGAGACGATCCGCATGAGCGTCAGCCGGGCGAGCCGGTCCGGGCGGGCCGGGGCACCGTCGTAGGCCGCGAGCAGGATCGCATCCTCGTCC
>DASVIK010000170.1:0-1704 GCA_036382135.1 Candidatus Limnocylindrales bacterium
GTCTGGATCCAGTTGGCCCCACGACGCTGGGTCTCGTACGCGGCATCCGGGAACGTGATCGGTTGCAGGCTCATCTTTCCACCCGGTATCAGGGCCCGGTCGCAGGCCTCGACGAACGTCGCGGAGTACTCGGCGCCCACCGCCTCGAGCATCTCGATCGACACGATCGCATCGTACGTGCCCGAGACCGGCGACTCCCGGCCGAAGAGGCACGGATGGACGGCCGACGACGCCTACGAGAGCTGGCTGACCGGCGCGCTCCGGCGGCTCGTTCCACGCGATGCGTTCGCCGGATAGCCGACGGCGGCCGGGCTCGGGGCCCTACCGGTTCGGGGGCGCCGTACTCTCGCGGATCACGAGCTCGGTCGCCAGCTCGACCCGCGTCTGCGACGGCTTCTCGCCGCGGGCCAGCCGCAGGGCGAGACGGGCCCCGGCTACGGCCATCTGGACGAGCGGCTGGCGGACGGTCGTCAGGGGCGGGCCCACCCAGGTGGCGACCGGAAGGTCGTCGAAGCCGACCACGCTGAGGTCCTCCGGGATGTGCAGCCTCGCCTCGCGCGCGGCCTGGTAGACGCCCAGCGCCTGGAGGTCGTTGCCGGCGAAGATGGCGGTCGGCGGGTCGGGCAGGCTCAGGAGTGCGCGTCCCTCCGTGATCCCCTCCTCGACGTGGAAGTTGCCGAAGCGCACGAGGTCGGCCACGACGGGCACGTCCGCCTCGTCCATCGCAGCCCGGTGACCGTCGAGCCGCGCGCGACTGCACAGGACATTCTCGGGACCGCCGATGACCCCGATCCGGCGATGCCCGAGGCCGAGAAGATGCCGGGTCGCGGCGAGTCCGCCGCTCCAGTTCGTCGCGCCGATCGACGGGGTGTCGTGGAGCGGCTCTCCGGTCGGGTCGACCACGACGAGCGGGATGTTCCGGGACCGCAGCAGCGCTCGCTGCCCCTCGCTCAGGTCGGACAGGACCGCGATGACGCCCACCGGGCGGCGGGCCATGACGCCGTCGATCCAGCTGCGCCCCGGCGTGTGCCGTCCCTGCATCTCGGACAGGACCACGGCCAGGTCGTTCTCACGGGCGACCTGCTCGACCCCCTTGATGATCTCGAGCGCCCAGTCGCTCTCGAGCTCGTGGAAGATCACTTCGATGAGGGGCGCCGAACGGGTGGACCGGTTCGAGCGCTCGTAGCCGTGCTCGCGGATGACCGCCTCGACCCGCTGGCGGGTCTCGAGCGAGACGTCCGACCGGCCGTTGATCACCTTCGACACGGTCGGCGCCGATACCCCCGCCTGCGCGGCGATGCGGGCGATCGTCGTCGTTCGGCGGGCTCCGGTTCGAGGCGTTCGGGTGCCGGTCATCGTCGCAGTGTACCGAAAGTTTCGGACGTGCGGAAGGCCGTCTCGTGGTCGATCCGTGTGGAATCGGGGGTTGTCGTGCGAGGTCCGGTTGGTACCTTGACGGCTGCCCGAAGTGTGCGTAGAGTCCGGGTCTCGAAAGTGGTCGGACACCTGCACGAAACTTTCGAGAACCGGCGGAGCGGTCGAACATTGGACCTGGAACGGGGACCAGTCGGCTCCTGGCGGCCAGCGTGATCATCGGTGCGCTCGTATGCCAGCTTCCCCCGGAGGCGATCCCGTCCCGCAGAGTGCCTCCTCCACTCGGCCGGGACGAGATCGCCTCGGTTTCTCCGCCCTTGGCACACTCCG
>DASVIK010000171.1:0-18136 GCA_036382135.1 Candidatus Limnocylindrales bacterium
CGGGCGGGCCGGGTGCTCCTCATCCACGAGGGCCGGGCCTTGGGCGCGGGTACGCCCGAGGAGATCGTCGCCGCGATGCCCGGCGTCCTCGGCAGCACGGAACGACGGCCGGCGGCGGCCGCGGGCGGGACCTGGCGGCGCGGACGCGCGTGGCGGGTCTGGGCCCGTGACGGCAGCCTGCCGGCGGGCGTCGAGCGGATCCGGCCCGACCTCGAGGACGTGGCGGTCGTGGCCCAGCTCGCCCACGAGCGCCGAGCGGCCGACCGGCTGGAGGCCGGTCGATGAGCCTCCTGTCGGTCCGTGGGGTCGGCCGGCGCTTCGGGTCCGTCGTCGCCGTCGAGGGCGTGGACCTCGCGGTCGAGCCCGGCGAGGTCGTGGGCCTCCTGGGCGCCAACGGGGCCGGCAAGACCACGCTCATCCGGATCGCCCTTGGCCTTCTTGTTCCGACCGACGGCCGTGTCGCCCTGTTCGGGCTGCCCCCGAGCCGGGAGACCCGTGCCCGCCTTGGGTACGTGCCCCAGGGCCTGGGGCTGTGGGAGGACCTGACGGTCGACGAGAACCTCGCCTTCGGGGCGCGGGCGTTCGGAGGGCCACGGCGGCCGACGGAGGACGCCGACGTCCGGGCGATCGGCGGCGCGCTCGTCCGCGACCTGCCGCTGGGGCTCCGCCGGCGGGTGGCCTTCGCCGTCGCCCTCGCCCACGCCCCGGAGCTTCTCGTCCTCGACGAGCCGACGTCGGGGGTCGATCCGCTGGCCCGGGCGCGCCTCTGGGACACGATCCGGGCCGCCGCGGAACGAGGAGCCGGCACGCTCGTCACGACCCATCACATGGCCGAGGCCGACGAATGCGACCGGCTCGTGATCATGGCCGCCGGCCGGGTCGTCGCCCAGGGCACGACCGCGGCGATCGTGGGCGACACGACCGCGCTGGAGGTCGCCACGGGCCGGTGGGAGGACGCGTTCCAGGTCCTGACCGACGCCGGGGTCCCGGTCGCGCTGGTCGGGCGGCACCTTCGGGCCTCGGGCGTCGACCCCGCGCGGGTGCGAGCGGTGCTCGCCGCGGCCGCCGTCGACGCCGAGCTGGTCGTCGTCCCGGCGACGCTGGACGAGGCGTTCGTGGCCCTGGCCACGCGCCCGGCGGCATGACGGCTCGATCGCGTCGGCGCTGACCTCATGGCACGCAGCGGGCGACGGCCGGGCTCGAGCGACACGCGCGACCGGATCCTGGTGGCGGCGCGCGACGCCTTCGGGGTCGCCGGGTTCGACGGCGCGACGATCCGGGGGATCGCCGGTTCGGCCGGCGTGGACCCCGCCCTCGTCCACCACTACTTCGGGACCAAGGAGCGCCTGTTCGTCGCGGCCACCCACCTCCCGGTCGACATGCCGGCGCTCCTGCCGCGGGTGCTCGACGGGCCGGCCGACCGGATCGGCCATCGGCTGGCCGCCGTGTTCCTCGAGATCTGGGACGAGCCAAGGGCTCGCGGGTCGCTCCTCGGGATCCTCCGCTCGGCCGTCAACGACGAGCGGGCGGCGGCCATGACCCGGGCGCTCATCCTGTCCGAGGCGCTGGGGCCCGTGGTCGCCGCCCTGGGCGCGCCGGACGCGGCGATGCGCGCGACGCTCGTCGGGAGCCAGCTGGCGGGCCTGGCGATGATCCGCTACGTCATCGGCGTCGAACCCCTCGCCTCGCTCGATGCGGCCGTCATCGTGGAGGCGATCGGTCCGACGCTGTCGCGCTACCTGACCGGCCCGCTCGGGTCCGCCGCCGGGCGGTCGGGGGACTGACCGGGTCGGCCGCGCGCGACAAGCCCGGTGGGCCATCCCGGACGCCGTATCCTGTCGCGATGGTCGATGTCACGATCGGACGCACGTACGGCGCCCAGAGCATGACTGCGCCACTCCACGAGGTGCTCGTGAAGCGGCCCGGTCCGGCGTTCGGGCGGGCCTTCGACGACCCGGTCCACGGCTTCCTCCACGCCGTCGATCTCGACGTGGCGCGCCGCGAGCACGACGCGTTCGTCGACGTCCTGGCCGGTCTCGGGCCGACCGTCCATGTGCTGGACGCGGAGACGGACAGCCCCGACCTCATCTACCTGTTCGATCCGCTCCTGGTGACCGACGCGGGCGCGATCCCCCTGCGGTCGGGCAAGCCGAACCGCCAGGCCGAGCAGGTCGAGGTCGAGCGCTGGACGACGGATCGGGGCATTCCCACGATCGGCCGGATCTCGGCGCCCGGCACGGTCGATGGTGGGGACACGTTCTGGCTCCGCCCGGACCTCCTGTGCATCGGCCACACCCTGCGGACCAACGCGGTCGGGGCCGGCCAGCTGGCCGGGCTCGTCGGCGGCGACGTGCGCATCTTCGACCTGCCCTACGCCGGCGGACCGGCCGAGCTGCTGCACCTGCTGTCGGTCGTCTCGCCGGTCGCCGACGACCTCGCGGTCGCCTACCTGCCGCTCCTGCCCGTCGCCCTGTGGGAGCTCCTGAACGAGCTTGGCGTTCGGCTGCTCGAGGTCCCGGCCGAGGAGTTCCCGACGCTCGGCTGCAACGTCCTCGCGGTCCGGCCCGGCGTCGTGATCCTCGCCGAGGGCAATCCGGTGACGGCTCGCGCGCTGGTGGCGGCAGGTTGCGAGGTCCACACGTACCCGGCGACCGAGATCGGCGTCAACGGCTCGGGCGGCCCGACGTGCCTGACCCGACCGATCCTCCGGGGATGACGAGCAGCTCGCCGCTGACGGAAGGGACCGCCGACCTCGCGGCGCGGGCGGCGGGGGCGGTGGACCGCGAGCGGGCGATGGCCGACCTCGCCGCCCTCGTCCGGGTCCCGAGCATCACCGGCTCGGAGGAGGCGGTCCAGGACCTTGTGGCGGCGCTGATGGCCGACGCCGGCCTCGAGGTCGAGCGGATCTCGCCCGATCCGGTCGCGTTCGCCGCGGACCCCGACTTCCCGGGGGCGGAGATGGCACGCACGTCGCTGCCGATCGTCGTTGGCCGCGTGCCGGGGACGCGGCCCGGTCCGCGCGTCCTGCTCGTTGGCCACGTCGATGTCGTCCCGCTCGGCGACCCGGCGAACTGGACGGTCGAGCCGTTCGGCGGAACGTTGCGCGACGGCCGGCTGTACGGCCGCGGCGCCTGCGACATGAAGGGCGGCGTCGCCTCGATCCTGGCCGCGCTCCGGGCGATCGTCGCGACGGGAGCGGCGGGGCGGCTGGCCGGCGAGGTCCGGTTCGTGAGCGTGCCGTCGGAGGAGGACGGCGGCCAGGGGATGCTCGCCGCGATCCGGGCCGGCTGCACGGGTGACCTGGCCATCATCACGGAGCCGACCGGCCTCGAGGTCGTCATCGCCCATGCCGGGGCACTGACGTTCCGGCTCGTCGTCCCCGGCCGGGCGGCCCACGCCTCACGCCGTACCGAGGGCGTCTCGGCGCTCGACGGGCTGACGGTCCTCCTGGCGGCGCTCGCGGCCGACGAGGAGCGGCGCAACGCAGCGGAGACCGACCCGCTCATGACCGCGCTCGGGCTGCCGTACGCGACGATCGTCGGCACGGTCGCCGGTGGCGACTGGGCCTCGACCGTGATGGACCGGGTCGTCGCCGAAGGGCGCTACGGCGTCAAGCTCGGCCAGACCGCGCGCGAGGCCGAGGCGGAGCTGCGGGCCGTGATCGCGGCCGCCTGCGCCGCGGATCCGTTCCTGTCGGCGCATCCGGCGACCGTGGAGATCACCGGCGGCCGGTTCTCGTCGGCCCGGATCCCGGCCGGGCATCCGCTGCCCGTGGGGCTCGCAGCGGCCGTGGAGTCGGTCACCGGACGGCGCCCCGGGCTCATCGGCGAACCCTACGGCGCGGACATGCGCCTCCTCGTCAACGAGGGCGCGACGCCGACCGTGATCTTCGGCCCGGGCGACGTGCGCATCGCCCACGCGGCGGACGAATGGGTCCCGCTCGACGAGGTCGAGACGTGCGCCCGGGTGCTCGCCGCGTGGCTCGTCCGGACGCTGGCGCGATCCGCCTGATCGTCCGGCGGGCTGGGGGCCCGTTGCCCCCGGCTACCCCGGCCCGGCTACTTGCTCGTGCCGGCGATGCGGAACACGCCGCCGCTCGCCAGATCGGTCAAGTAGAGCGTGCCGTCCTCGGCTTCGCCGAACGAGCTGATCGCGAAGCTCGTGTCCGCGAGCTGGCTGGGGGCCTGCGACGACGCGCCGTTGGCCCGGAGCGCCCAGATCCGACCGGAGCAGTCGTCGCCGAACAGGTACGCACCCGTCATCGCGGCGAATCGCGTCCCGCGATACACGTACCCGCCGATGACCGCACAACCCAGGCTGTGCGAGTAGACCGCGATCGGGCTGGTCTTGCCGGACGTCGAGCAGCCGGACGACGGGCTGTAGCAGGCCCGGCCCTCGAGCGTCCGCCAGCCGTAGTTGCGGCCGCGACCGGCACCGCTGGCCGCCGTCGCCCGGTCGATCTCTTCGTAGCGGTTCTGGCCAACGTCGCCGATCCAGAGGTCGCCCGTGGAGCGGTCGAAGCTGAAGCGCCACGGATTGCGCAGCCCGTAGGACCAGATCCGGTCGTCGCCGGTATGCCCGACGAACGGGTTCGTGCGCGGGATCGCGTAGTGGAGGCTGCCCGTGTGGTGGTTGACGTCGATCCGGAGGATCTTGCCGAGCAGGCTGTTCTTGTTCTGGGCCCGGTGGCCCGGGTCGCCGGCGGACCCGCCGTCGCCCATCGCGATGTAGAGATAGCCATCCTTCCCGAACGCGAGCATCCCGCCGTTGTGGTTCGAATACGGCTGGGCGATGTGGAGCAGGACGGTCTGCGTCGTGCTCGCGCGGTTCACGAACGAGGTGGTGCGCCGGTACATCGCGATCACCGTGTTGCCGCTCTTGTCGGTGTAGTCGACATAGAAGCGCCCATTGGTCTTGTACGCCGGATCGAACGCGAGGCCGAGGAGCCCCCGCTCGTCGCAGCAGCTCACGAGGGTATGGATGTCGAGGAAGGGCGTCGCGAGGGCGGTGGCTCCCGAGATGATCTTGATGCGACCACCCTGCTCCACGACGAACAGCCGCCCGGAGCCGTCATGGGCATTCGTGACGAGGACAGGCGATGAGAAGGACCCGGGCGCCCGAGCGAAGCTGATCGCGAGGTGGCCGACGGCGTAGGCAGCCGGGACTGCCTCGATCCGCGTCGTCGCGCCGACCGGGGCCGCGGTGGCGGCCCGCGTTTCGACCGACGGGTCGGCGGTGAGGTCGACCGATGGGACAGCGACGACATCGACCGCCGGAGATGCGGTCACGCCTGGGGTCTGGGCCGGTGGAGCCGCGGGTCCGGCGGATCCTGACGTGCAGCCACCCACGATCGCCATCATCGCGAGCACGGCGGCGAGACGGCGCACGCGGACGTTGCCCGGGCTCTTCACGATGGTCATCTCGTCCTCATATGCGTCCGGGGAACAGCCGACAGCGTGAACCCGCCGCGCGGAATGGTCAAATCCGCCGATCGCCGAGCCCGATCACATCAGCGTGCCGCCGCGCTCAGTGACCGGCCGCGACCTCGACGTAGCGACACAGCGCGTTGGCCAGCCGCATCTGCTCCGGGGTCCGGCAGCGCACCCGCAGGAGCTCCGGCGAGCAGACGAGGATCGAGAGCCCGCGGGCGCGCGACACCGCGACGTTGAACCGATTGAGGTTGTAGAGGAACTCGATGCCGCGGGGGATCTCGTCGGGGGACGATGTGGCCATCGAGTAGATCGCCGCGGCGCCCTCCTGGCCCTGGAACTTGTCGACCGTGCCGACTCGGCCCGCCGATCCGAACCGCGCCGCGAGCGCCCGCTCGATCTGCGCGACGTGGGCGTTGTACGGGGCGACGACGAGGAAGTCGTCGAGTCGGAGCGGCCGGGTGAGTCCGTGCACGTCCGTCCATGTCGCCCCGAGCAGGCCGGCGACGGCGTCGGCGACGGCCTCGGCTTCGATCACCGAGCTCGTCTCGTCGCCCGGATGGTCGACCGGGACGAAGCGGAGGCCGAGCTCGGTCGAGCCACCGGCGGCGCGGATCAGCTGGCGGGCCGTGGACGGATCGGTCTCGAGGCGATCGTCATAGAACGCCTCGGACACGAAGGCGTTCACCCGCGGGTGCATGCGGTAGGTCACGTTCATGAAGAGGCCCCGCTCCGGCGCGATCGTCCTGGCCTTGCCGACGACGTGCTCAAGCGCAGAGGCCTCGGCCCCGACGGGGTGCACACCCTGCGAGACCTGGGGCAGCTGTTGCGGGTCCCCGAGCAGGATGATCGAATTCGTCGAGCCGCCCATGGCGACGACGTTCGCGAGCGACATCTGGCCGGCCTCGTCCACCACCAGGACGTCCACGGCGCCGGCCATGTCCTCGCGCCCGAACTGCCATGCCGTCCCGGCGGCGACGTCATAGCGGCCGCCGCGCATGGCCGGGCCGACCTCCTCCGGCTTCCCGGCGACGACGACATCCGGGAGGCCGAGGTTGATCGTCGCGTCATCGGAGCGCTGCAGGACGCGGACACGACGGCCGGCGGCCCGGGCCGCCTCGTCGAGCTTGACGAGCACGTTCGTGATCGCCTTGTGCGATTGCGCGGTCACGCCCACCCGCCGACCGTCCGTCACGAGAGCGAGGATCTGGCGCGCGCCGGTCCAGGTCTTGCCGGTGCCGGGCGGGCCCTGGATGGCCATCGCGCTCTCGTCGAGGTCGCGAGCGAGCCGGATCGCGGCGTCGAGGATGGTTTCGTCCGGTCGCCTCAGAGCCCTGCCTCGCTCGATGCCCGCGACTCGAGGCGGCAGACCCTGGAGCAGGTCCCGGACCGCACGGTATCGCCCCGGTCCGGCGATCCCGCGCGCGATGACCTGGTCGGCGACGGACGCCAGCGCCTCGGGCAGCGGTTTCGTGGCGAATGGACCCGGCTCTACCAGGTTGAGAACGTCGGGAGGCGTCCGCTTGCGCCCGATCCGGATGTCGATCGTGCCCGCGACCTCGTCGAGTCCGACGATCTCCCCCGGGGACTTTCCCGTATCGCGATCCTGCCAGTCCTTGTCGCCGACGTGGATCTTGGTGTCCTGGCCGGTCGGGAACCGATAGCGCTGGATGAGCGACTGCTTGTCGTCCCCGACGGGACCCTCGTACTCGAGCCCGGCGAGGGCCGCGCTCTCGCCCAGCAGGTCCTCCTCCGAGAGCTTCCTGAGGCGGAAGTATTCCCACCAGCCGGGCTTCGAGTCCCGGCGATGCCAGTCGATCAACCCGGCCAGGAGCCACCGGCCAGCCTCCTCCGGCGTCCGGTTCGCCGGGTCCGGATCGACTCCGGCGATGAGCGCCTCCTCGAGCGCCCTGGTCGCCGCCTGTCGCGCGGTCTGCACCTCGGTCGCGTCGCCGTCGGCCAGGACCGGCCGGGGCATGTCCCAGCCCCGCCCCAGGATCGCGTCGCGCCGGAGCCCCTCGAGCCAGTCGCGCAGCAGGAGCGTGGAGACGCAGTCGTCGCGGTTGTAGTCCGCGAGATCCTGGAGATGCCGGTCGTCGTGGTCGCTCAGCCATGCCTCATAGGTGACGACGCTGAACCCCGCCTCGGTGATCGGTCCCTCCCGCGTCGGCATGTAGAACTTCTCGATCTTCTTGATCGAGTAGGACTCCACCGATGCGCGGATCCCCTGGCGGACCACCTGGTACAGGTCCACGAGGACCTCGCCCCGGAGGAGTCGGTCCACTTCGTCCTCGCGGGTTTGATGGCGTTGCATGAGCCGCTTGATGGCACCCGCTTCGTACGCGGCGTAGTGGTAGACATGCATCCCCGGATCGAGGTCGAGGCGCTCGATGACGAGGTCGATGAAGGCCTCGAACGCCGCTTTCTCGCCCGCTGGATCGTGGCCCCAGATGGCGCGGTAGACGTGGCCCGCGTCGGGGGCCCGCCACGCGACGCCGAGGAGGTACTCGAGGCCCGCGTCGCCCATCCAGGGGTCGGCCTCGATGTCGAAGAAGAGGTCCTGCGGCGAGGGTTCCGGCAGTGCCGCGAGACCATGTCCGGGGGCCTCGGGGTCCGGCTGGATGAGCTCGTAGAGGAGCGCGTGACGATCTTCGCCCTCGACCTGGATCCGGGCCTGTTCCCGGAGGCGAGCGAGCGGCCGCAGGTTCATGTCCTTGACCCGGACGGCCGGATCCAGGAGCGCGAGCGCTCGTCTGGTCGGGACCGCGTCCTCGACGAGGCGTTCCGTGGCGCTCCGGGTCATCCCCGCGACGATCGACAGGTGGTCGTCGGCGCGGCGCCGGTCCATGCAGGTCGGGAACCACGTGCAGACGCGGCAGTGCTCGACCGGATCCGGGTAGGTGGCCGGTGCGGCGTCGGCGCCGAAGATGCGGGCCTCGAAGCGGGCCTTGACGGTCCGATAGAACGCCGCGTAGGCGACGAGCCGCTCCTCGTGCTCGACGTTGTCGCCGGTGACGATGACCAGCCGCTCGGGTGCGACGCCCTGGAGCTGGGTCAGCCGGTCGGCGTAGACACAGACCTGGAGGATCGCGCCGGCCTTGACGCCCCGGGCGAGCTTGGTGTCGGCGACGTCGTAGCTCCACCCGCCGAGGTCGCTCGGCCGCTCGGTGCGGAGGAGGAAGTCGGCGTGACCGCGCCAGCGCCCGTCGAAGAACGTCGCCTGGTAGATGACCTCCACGCCGCGGCGCATCGCGTCGAGGGTCTCCGCCTCGGCCGCCCGCAGCTCGGCGGGCGACTTCGGATCGCGGTTCTCGATCTCGTGGATGGTCCGGCCGGCGGCCCGATGGCGTTCCAAGTACGCCTTCTCGTGCGCGTCGCCCTTCTCCCGGAGGAGTTCCAGCTCTGGGTCCGTGCGGTGATGCGGTCGCTCCCAGCGCCCCTGCATCCGCCCGAGCTCGAGCGAGGCGAGGTGGTCGCAGGCGAGATAGCCCACGAGGTCGGTGGCGCTGACGATGATCGTGCCGTCGATGAGCTGCACGCGGTCTCCGAGCCATGAGGACGGTCGCCCCCTCCGGGACCGCCGTCGTGACGAGCCTAGCCGAGGCCGGTGCCATCTAGCACGTCACGCATCGCGCCCCTGGCCTACGCGACCCCCGGTTCCTCGCGGTCGTCGGCGACCGACCCCGGCGGCCAGCCGCCCGATCGATCGAGGCGCCGCCGGAGGCGGTCGCCCGCGAACCCCACCCCGAGCAGGATCCCGCCTTCGATGAGCAGGCCGACATCGGTCGACTCCGACAGATACGTGAAGTTGAAATCGGTGAGCGCGATGATCAGGCCGATCGCGGCCGAGAGGATGAAGGCGTTCGAACCGCGACGGAAGGCCCGCTCCGTGAGGACCGCCGCCAGCGCGAGGATCGCCAGGTCGGCGATCCATGGCTCGAGCACGCGCCCGTAGCGATCGCCCCCGAGGTTCCCGGTGTGGGTGAGGGCGCTCGCCAGACCCACGACCGCGACGAGGCCGGCCCAGAAGCGCGTGATGGCCGCCCGACGGGTCGCGCCGTCATCCGCGCCGATAGCGCGCGCCTCGAACAGTCCGACGATCCCGAGACCGAGCGCCACCAGCAGCCACCAGGCGCCCGCGACCAGCACGAGACCGACAGGCTCGGCCGCCGGGGACGAGGGATTCGTCGTGAACCCGCCGCCGAGATCGGAGGGATGGACGAACTGCTGGAGCCACGACAGGATCGCCGCGGCCAGTCCGGTCAGCGCGCCGAGGAGGCCCAGCTGGGTGCTGACGGCCGGTAGCAGGCGGCGCAGGCCGACCGCCACCGCGACCGCAACGCCCGCGATCAGGATCCCGGGTGCCTGGTCCTGGAGCGTATTGACCAGGAAGTCGAGCTGGACGAGGAATGCCGCGGCCGTGGCTGCCAGTGACGTTGTCGCGATGAAGGCGACGCCGGCCCCACGCCGCCGACGAGGGTCACCGCGTGCCAGGACGACGCCGAGCCCGAACATCGCGAGGGCCGCCACGGTCGTGCCCCCGGTCAGGATCGCGTTGCGATCCGTCGTCCCGGCCACACGCGCGAGGAACGCGGTCCAGGCGCCGAGCAGGAACGCGACGCCGAGGTACGCGAACATCTCGCCGACCGTGACGCTCGGCCCGAAGAACGACCCGGCCGATGTCGGACCAGGGCGCGCGCCGACAGACGGGGTCGTCCGTGCGTCCGGATCGGTCGGAGATGGGGCGAGCGGTGCTCCGGCGGCCGCCTCGCGAAGCCGCGCGGCAAGCGCCGCGTCGATCACGCCCGCCCTTTCCAGCGCAGCGATATGGACCTCGGGGTCGCTCACAGCGGGATCAGGCGGAACCACGTGGCCATCATGGTCCGAAGTGCGGGCCCGCACAACAGGAGCTGTGTGGTGCTGCGAGGTGCGAGAAGGGTCGGTCGCCCGCATCCGGCCGGCGCGCAGGACCTCCAACAACGACAATGAGCCCGCGATCGACCGAGCCCGGGGACCTGAGGTGGCTCGCGGTCGCAGCCGCACGGGATGGCCACGATGGCCGGTGACAACGCGCCAGCGCCTCGCCCGAGCCCGCTCGCGGCGATCGCCGCCCTCGTGGGCGCGCGTCGCGTCCCGGAGGGGGGAAAGGCGCGGTCGCCCCACGAGTCACGGGCGTCCGGCGTCCTCCGCCCGGTGGTGTTCGGTGGCAACGACGGGCTCGTGAGCAACCTTGCCCTCGTCATGGGCGTGGCCGGCGCGGCTCCGGCCCCAGGAGTCATCGTCCTCGCCGGGATCGCGGGCCTGCTCGCCGGTGCCTTCAGCATGGCGGTGGGCGAGTACATCTCCGTGCAGTCCCAGCGCGAACTGCTCGAGTACCAGATCGCCGTCGAGCGCAAGCAGCTCGAGACGACCCCCGAACAGGAGCACGCCATCCTCGTCGGGATCTACGTCGGACGCGGGTTCACGCGCGAGGAAGCCCAGCAGATCGCCGATCGCATGTTCGCGGACCCTGCCCGGGCGCTCGACGCGCTCGTGCGTGAGGAGATCGGCCTCGACCCGCGGGTCATCGGGTCCCCCTGGAGCGCCGCCGGTGGCTCGTTCCTCGCCTTCACGTTCGGCGCGCTCGTGCCGGTCGTCCCATACCTCATCGGTTCCGGCACCGCGGCGTTCTGGACCAGCCTGCTCGCGAGCCTGGTCGGCCTGTTCCTGCTCGGCACGGCCGTGAGTCAGTTCACGCATCGCGACCCCCTGCGCGCAGGCGTCCGACAGCTGCTCCTCGGGCTCGCGGCGGCGGGGGTGACCTATGCGGTGGGAAGCTTCATCGGCGCGTCCGGGATCTGATGTCCCGATGATGGCGCATCGCGTCAGGCCCGCGATTCCGCGGTGGCTCGCGGTGACCGTCGTCGCCCTGCTGACGGCTGTCGTCGCCCTGTCGCTGGCTCTCCGGCCGCCGGACGCGTCGCCCGGCTCGCGCCTGGCGGCTGCCCCGGCGTCGTCGACGGGCGGGGCAGCCTCGGTGTCGCCCGATGTCGCCGGGGCCCGGGTGGCGGCCGCGTCGAGTCCCGCGCCGACGATGCAGCTGGTGCCCGGGATCGCCATCGTTCCGATCGTCGGGTTCTGGTCGACCGACCGATCGCTCACGCTCGATGTCGTCCGCGCGGCGCTGGCCGGCCGGGATCACCGGTTCCGGCGGGTCGTCGTCGCGGACCCCGATCTCGCCGCACTCGCGTCGGGCCTCGGGGTCACGGCCGGTCCGAAGGTGGAGCACCTTGCGCTCAAGGCCGTGCTCGCGGCCGTGCAGGGCCGGCCCGACGTCCTTGGCTTCATCCGCGGCGCCGACATTCGGCCGTCCGTCCGGGCCCTCGGCGTGGGTGGCCGGACATTGTTCGGGGACGCCCGGGTCCGGTCGATCGCCGCGTGGCCGCTCACCGTTCCGGGGCGGAGAGGCGTGCCGGTCTTCGATCCCGGGTCGACCTGGACGCTCGTCGCGGCCGGCGACGTCATGAACGATCGCGAGGTCTACCGCAGGACCGTGCTCCTGCGCAAGGGGCCCGACTTCCCCTGGAAGGGGGGGACGGCCCGGATCGTTCGGCGGAGCTGCTGCAGCGTCGGCCTCACGACGGTGACGGCGGTCCGGACCGGCCATGCGGGCGCGGTGGCCGCGCTCTTCCGGACCGCGGACCTCGCGCTCGTCAATCACGAGGGCCCGGCCCCCGTCCGGTTCAGCTACCACCCGACCGGACTCACGTTCACGTTCGACCCGCGTCTCGAGGTGGGTCTCCGGCACGCCGGCGTGGACGTCGTGTCCCTGGCCAACAACCACATCCGCAATGCCGGCTCGACGGGCGTCCTCCAGACGATCCAGGCCGTCACGAAGGCCGGCCTCGTTCCGGTGGGGGCAGGCAGCAACACCAGGGCGGCCCGACGGCCCGCGTGGTTCACCGTCGACGGGGTTCGGGTGGCGATCCTCGCCTACGACGCCATCAACCTCTCGGCCGCGGGCGCGACCGGCGCCCGACCGGGGGCGGCGCCGCTGGACCTCCCGATGTGTCGGGCCGATATCGCGGCCGCCCGAAAGGCCGGCGCGGACGTCGTGATCGTCATCCCGCACTGGGGCGTGGAGTACACGTCAAAGCCGACGGCCCTCCAGCGCCGCCAGGCCGCCGCGCTCATCGCCTACGGTGCCGACGTCGTCCTGGGCTCGCACCCGCACTGGGCCGGTGCCGTGGAGGCCATCGGCAAGGGGCTCGTCGTCTACTCGATGGGCGACTTCATCTTCGACCTGGCGCGCTCCGAGCAGACCGACGAGGGGCTCATCGTGGAGCTGACGTTCATCGGCAAGCGCGTCGCGCAGATCGACATCCACCCCACGATCGAGCTCGACCGGTCCCAGCCCAACCTGCTCGATCCCGCCGACGGCCAGGTGATCCTCCAGCGGGTCCGGGCCGCCTCGAAGGACTTCCTCCGCTGGTAGGCGCTCCGCGCCCCCGACCCGCCTAGGCTCCGGAGACGCTCGCCCGCAGCTCGGTGCCCCATCGCCTGGCGCGCTCGAGCTCGCCCTCGCGGAGCGGCCCGAAGGAGCCCTTCACGAGGAACCGGCCAGCCTTCGTCGCGGTGGTGTACCCGGCGCGCTTCAGCCCGCGTTCGATGGCCCCGGTCGCGCCTCCCGGCGCCCACCGGAGGTGTGTCTCGAAGGCCGCGCCACGGCCGTGGCCGGGCGGCAGCGTGTCGAGCCACGAGCTCAGCATGGGATGGGAGAGATCCGGCGGGGCCGGCGCCTTGCTCGTGTACCCGGCGATGCTCTCGCGCATTCCTTCGGACGGCAGGTGGAAGGCCACGACGGGCGCGCCGGCGACGAGGAGATCGACACCGACAAGCGCGGGGCCCGCCGCCTCGTCCGTCGACATGACGCGGGCGTCCTCGCCGATCCCCTCGGCGATGGCTCGCGCGATCGCGGCCGTGTTGCCCCAGTGCGACTCGTAGACGACGACAGCCCTCATGTCTTCCACCCGTTCCGATTCGAGGCGGGATCCCTCGGCGCGATCGGGCCAACCGATGGCACGCGCCGGTCCGCTCCCCGGACTCTCGCGCACCGGTCGATCAGTCGCCAGAGCCATCCGTCACCGCCGGACGGGCCGGCCCTCAGCCAAAGAGGGCGTCCACCGCCTGGCGGAAGACCTCGGTGTGGCGATCGACGTCTGCCTCGGTCGTGGCCGGGCTCATCAACGCCATGTTGTGGAACGGGGTCATGAGGACGCCGCGGTTGAGCGCCCAGAGGTGGAGGAACCGCTCGAGCTCGAAGTCGCCGTGCTCCCACTGCTCGCGCCCGGTCCGCGGCGGCGACGGCATGAAGTGGTATTCCGCGCGGGCGCCGAGGCGAGTCACGTGCCACGGCACGCCGCGGCTCGCGATCACGTCGTTGACGCCGGCCGTCCAGCGCTCGGCGAGCGGGATCATCCGGGCGAACGCCGCGTCGGTGAGGACCTCGCCCAGCGTCGCCCGGGTGGCGGCGAGCGAGAGTGCGTAGCCGGCCAGGGTCCCGCCGATCCCGCCGACGTCGGCGTCCTCGAGCTCGATGCTCGCCGAGATCCGCTCGCCGATCGCCTCGGTGAAGCCGTAGGTCGCGGCCGGGATGCCCCCGCCGATCGTCTTGCCGATGACGAACATGTCGGGGTCGAGGCCGTCGGCCCGGGTCATGCCGCCGGGCCCGGCGCAGATCGTGTGGGTCTCGTCGATGATGAGGATCGTGCCCGTGCGGCGGGTGATCTCGCGGACCGCGTCGTGGTAGCCGGCCTCCGGGAGGACGATCCCGACGTTGGTGAGGGCCGGCTCGATGAGGAGCGCGGCGACCTTCCTGTCGGCGAGGGCCGCCTCGAGCGCGGCGACGTCGTTGAACGGCACGACCCGGGTCGTGAGCGCCGGGTCCACCGGGGGGCCGAGGTTGCCGCGCCGCGCCTCGACCCGGCCATCATCGGTGAGCCAGGCGAACGTCTCGTCGACGCTGCCGTGATAGTTGAAGTCGTGGACCGCGATGAATGGGCGGCCGGTGATTTGGCGGGCCAGCCGGATCGAGAAGCGGTTCGCGTCGGTGGCGGTCATCGTGAACTGCCAGTACTTCGGTCCGAACCGGCGCTGGAGCTCCTCGCCGACCCACGCCGCATCCTCGGTGGGGAGCATGTGGGTGATCCCGCGAGGCATCTGGCGCTCGACGGCGGCGATCGTGGCGGCCGCGCCGTGGCCGGCCATGGCCCCGGTATCGCCGAGGCACAGGTCCACGTAGTCGTGGCCGTCGACGCACGTGAAGTGGGCGCCGCTGGCCGATTCGACGAACGGCGGATACGCCCCCGGCCACTTGACCATCCAGTTCATGGGAACGCCCGCGAGGAGCGAACCCCTGGCCCGCTCGAACAGGGCCCCGGAACGGGGGTGAGCGTCGACGAACCGCGCCTGCTCCGATGCGCTGAGCGCGCCGAGACGGCTTCGGTCGAGGGTCACGGTCGTGGGCACTCCGGGCATCCCTCCGGGTCGATCGACGGTCGGCCGGGTGACCGCTCGGCGTCGATGCGGGCATCATGCGCCGAGGACATCGGGGCGCGCAGGAGTGGTGCGCGTGATGCGCGGCGGCGGCCGGCCGTCGCCCGGATCGGGTCGGCCGGCTCAGCCGGCGGGGATCGGGGCCCCGCGTCCGCCTGGCGGGCGGGGCCGGTCGCTTCGGACCGGCCGCGTCACCCTAGGACAGGCGGCGCTGGAACCCGCAGACGTGGCACGTGGCCACGCCGTTGTCGACGTCGATCTCGAGGAAGCTCGTGCAGCCGTTGGTGGAGCAGTAGAGGCGACCGTCCGATGCGGCACGGCGGCGGAGGCGGCGGATGGAGGCCGCGCGGTAGCTGAGATTGGTGGTGGTTGCTCGGGTGAGCACGGTTATGTGATCCCTTCTGGGCCTGGTGCCCGGACATCCGGTCCGACGGCACCTGCCGGTTCGTGATATCCGCTCTGACGACCCGTGATAAGGATCGGAGCGGCGATGGCTGGTTCAGACGGTCGGCGCGGGAAGCCGTTTTGCGCTTCGACCTGCGTCGCAGACCTGTCTGTGCCCCAAGTGTGGTCGGGGTCCGCACAACTGTCAACCGACCCAACGGTACTGTACTGACTCAGCGGGCGGGCGGCTCCTGGATCACGACGTCGAACGAGGCCGCGTCAACAGCCAGCGTCCGGGCGATGAGACCCCTGGCCCCGTCTGGCACGCGTACGTGATCGGGCACGAAGAGGTGGATGATCGGAAGCTCCAGGATCGTCACGTCTGCCGCGCCGTCAGGGGTCGTCGTCCAGGTGGCGTGGTACGCCGGCCGTTCGCCCCTCGCGATCCGCCGCTGGTCGGCCCGGATACGGGTCCGCAACCGCCCGATGGACGACTCCGCACGCATCTGCCGAGTCTAGCTCCCGGTCACGCGCGCGAGCCCGGCCGCCCGCGCCAGCCCAGCAGAGCCCCGATCTCAGGCCTTCACGCGCGATGCCTGGGCGATCTCCGACATGCTGATGAGGCGTCCCTCGCTCCGCGACCGACCGGCCGCGACGCTGATGCGCATCGCCTCGAGCGCGTCCCGGGCCGTGCACGGGCTCGGGATCTCGCCTCGGGCGACCCGGAGGAAGGCCAGCAACTCGGCCGTGTAGGCGGCCTCGAAACGGGTCAGGAAGGTCGTCCAGGCGGGACCCTGGGGCCGGAAGCCGCGATCGAGCGGGCGGATGGGCGTCGTGGGCCCGAGCCCCACGGCCACGCTGTCGCGCGACCCGACGATCTCCATCCGGATGTCATAGCCCAGCGGGTCGTGGCGGGTCTGGCTGAGGACCCCGAGCGTGCCGTCGGCCAGGCGCAGGATGACCGCGGCCGTGTCGACGTCGTCGTGGGCGGCGTAGATCGGGAAGCCGCGCACGGAACCTTCCGCGTAGACCGTCTCGACCTCCACCCCCGTGACCCACCGGAGCGCATCGAAGTCGTGGATCGACGAGTCCCGGAAGAGGCCTCCGGACGTGGCGATATAGGCGTCGGACGCGGGTTCGTGATCGTGCGCCATGAGCCGCACGAGGTAGACCGTGCCGAGGCCGCCGTGCTCGACGAGGCTCCGGGCCTCGACGTACTCGGGATCGAACCGGCGCTGGAAGCCGACCTGGACGGTGGCCCCGATCGCCTCGACATGTTCGACCAGCTCGATCGTCTCCTCGAGGTCGAACGCGAGCGGCTTCTCGCAGAAGACCGGCAGGCCGCGATCGACGCCCTGGCGCACGAGCGCCGCATGACCGTTCGTCGAGGCCGCCACGATGACGGCGTCGGCCTGGTCGAGGGCCTGCTCGACGCCGGTGGTGCGTCCCCCGATCGCCGCGGCGACCTCGCCGGCACGAGCGGCGTCGACGTCCGCGACGATGACCTCGTCCACACCGGGCTGGGCGGCGACGAGGCGGCCGTGGAGCTGGCCGATGCGACCCGCCCCGATCAACGCGATCCTCACGGTCCGGTTCCTCCAGTCGGCTGCTTCGTCGCGTCCTCGGCGATCGGCCCGAGGCCGGCGGCGAGGCCCAGGTGGTGCAGGATGCGGTCGAGCTCGAGCATCGTGCCCGCGTCGAGCGGCGCGACGGGGGAGCGGGCGCGCTCGGACGCCATCGCCCCGCGCCGGCGGTAGAGGTGCTTGCGCAGCGGCAGGTTGATGCCCGGCTGGTTCTCGAAGCGGATGAGCGGCAGGTGCCGGTAGAAGACGTCCCGCGCACCGTCCTCATCTCCGGTCCGGAAGCGCGCCACGATCTCGATGAGCACTTCCGGGAAGCCGAACCCGGTCATCGTCCCGGCCGCGCCCGCCCGCAGCTCCTCGAGGAGCATGATCGCGCCCAGCCCGCCCAGGATCGCGATCCGTGGCTCGGCGGCCAGCACGGCGGCGACCTTCGGCGGCGACGGCTCGTCCTCGAGCTTGAGGGTCCGACAGGTCGGCGCCTCGGCGGCGAGCGCGGCGATGAGCTCGACCGACATCTGGACCCCCGACGCGGGCGGGTAGTCCTGGACGACGATCGGCAGGTCGATCGCCGCGGCGACCGTCAGGTAATGGCGCCGGATCGCGCCATCGGTGGGCTTCGCGAGCTGCGGCGGTGCGAGCATCACGCTGTGCGCTCCGAGCGCCGCGGCCTCGCGCGCGAACGCCACGGCTCGATCGGTGGCCGCGTGACTGACGCCGACACAGACGGGCCGCCGGCCGTTCGCGGCGCTCACGGTCGCCTCGATGACCTGGCTGCGCTCGGCGTCGGAGAGCTTGTGCGCCTCGCCCATGACGCCGAGGACTGTCAGCCCGTCGACGCCGGTCCCGAGGACGAACTCGGTCACGCGGCGGACACCGGCGACGTCGAGGTCGCCCGAGGGCGTGAACGGGGTGGGGACGATGTTCCAGACGCCGCCGAACGGCCCGTCAGGATCGTGGCGGGTAGCGGTCATGGGACGCCGGCCGTGGCGAGACTCGCGCCGATCGTCGGGGCGCTCACTGGCGCCATCGCGTCCGGGGCCCGGGACGGGGGAACGGCTAGCGCCGCTTGCCTCGAACGGCGAGCAGGTGCGACGTCCACTCCGAGGTCTGGCCGTCGTTCGTGGCCGAGCTGCCGCGCCATCCGCACACGCAGGTGACCTGCTGGAGCCGGTGCACGTACTGGTCGATGACGTGCTTGAGGGGCTC
>DASVIK010000172.1:0-1970 GCA_036382135.1 Candidatus Limnocylindrales bacterium
GCCGGGGGTCGTGACCAGGGCGACCAGGACGATCCCGATCGCGATGGCGGCCACGACCGAGAAGAACTCCGGGTACTTCTCGCCGCCCTGCTGGGCGACGAAGTGATACAGCGGCGCGATCGTGACTTGGGCGACCCCGAACGAGAGCGCGGCGGCGACAGCGACCCGGACGATGGGCGGCAGGGCGGCCACGATCGCGCCGAGGGGCGTCCGGTCCGCCACGAAGCGGGCCAGCGGACCGGCGCCCAGGAGGACCGCGAAGAGGACGATCGCCTCGAGCTGCCAGCTGATGAGCCCGCCGAGCCCGATCGTCAGGAGGGCCGCCACGAGGACGCGCCGGACGAGCCGCCCGACGAGCGCGAGCGGCCCGGTCCGGGGCGCCGCGGGCGGCTCGTCGGCCTCGTGCAGCAGGCCCGCCGGGCCGCGCACGAGCGCGCCGATACCGGCCACGAGACCACCCACGATCGCGAACACGAGGCCGGCCTTCTGCATCGGCTGGATCGCCTCGAGAGTGACCCCGCTGACGAGGGACGACCAGGTGAAGACCGGCCGGATGAGGACGAGCGCGGCCTGGGTCCAGACCCACACGAAGGCGCCCGTGGCGAGCGCGGTCAGCGCCGCGACGGCGAACCGGTTGCCGGACAGCCGTCGCCACGAGAGGCCGAGCTGGCGCCCGACGATCGGGATCTCGACGACGAGCAGCCACATGAGCCAGACCCCGATGAGCCGTCCCGCGAGGGCCTTGGGGAACGGCCGCAGCTCGTACGGTCCGGCCGTGGCGGCCCAGATGTCCATGACCCCGAACACGGCGACGAGGAACACGCCGAGACCGGGCGAGAACGCCCCGAGCGCGACGATGATCAGGAGGAAGAGCGCCGATTCGGTCCACACCGCATCGGTCGTGAGACGCAGCCAATCGATGTGCGGCTGGGGGTTGGAGTTCACGGTGCTCGCGTTGGAGATCGAGACGACGGCGCACAGGACGAACACGAGGATGGGCGGCGCCAGCTCGACGAGGATCCGCGGCAGGCGACGCAGCTCGATCGCGTCGGCCATCGCCGCCGCGCGGAGCGTCGGGCGGATCCGCCCGACGAGGCGAGCCGGGACCATCCACCAGGGCCACCGGATCCCGGTCAGCGTCGAGCTTCGAGTGATGGCGGTCGCTGGGTCGCGCCCGCGGGCGGCGGCACTCGAGCGGGCCGCCCGGCCCTGGTCGCCCCGGGCGACCGGATCGTCGAGGAGCACGGGCAGGTCGGTCATCGCTCGGGGGCCCCTCCTCTCGCGACTCGCCGTCGTGGGTTGGCGACCATGATGGGACGGGCGTCAAGCGCCCGCGACGAAGCCGTGTTCGTGCATGCTCCACCGACTACCATCCGAGGGCCGATCGTGAAGGGGAGCAATGCCCGCAGGTCCTCTGCCGGATCCGGGATCGCCGTGGATCAGGCGCCGCCCGACCCCGCTCGCCGTCGCGGGCGTGGCCTCGCTCGCCAACGGCCTTGCCCTCCTGCTCTACATCCTCGGTCGGGTGCCGCTGCCCCTGCTGCTCGCGGTGACGTGGACGGTGGCCGTCCTCGCGCTCGCCACGATGGGCGCCCTGAGCGAGCCGTCCAACCGGGCGAGGCTGCGGCGCTACATCGCCATCGGTTTCGCGGCCGGGATCGTCGCGACCCTGGCCTACGACGTGACCAAGGCGATCCTGTCGCAGGTCGACCCATCGCCGTTCAACCCCTTCGAGGCGACCCGCATCTTCGGGACGATCCTCATCGGAGTGGACGCGCCGCCGACGCTCATCGCGATCGTCGGTTGGGCATTCCATCTCACGAACGGGTGCACGTTCGCGATCGCCTTTGGATGCCTGTTCGCGCGTGGTGGTCGGATCTCGGTGCGACGCGGCATCCTGACCGGGATGGCCTGGGGACTCTTCCTCGAGACCTTCCAGCTGGCCCTCTATCCGGGCTGGCTCGACATCA
>DASVIK010000173.1:0-3556 GCA_036382135.1 Candidatus Limnocylindrales bacterium
CAGGTCGCGGCCATGCCCGAGGTCGCGGGCGTCGACTTCATCACGAAGGACCAGGCCCTGGCCGATTTCACCGCGCGCGAGGCGCAGGCCGGCCACGAGGACCTCGTGAAGTACCTCGACTCGAACCCGCTCCACGCGAGCCTTGACATCCGGCTCAAGGACCCGAAGCAGCACGGCGACGTGGTCGAGGTTCTGACGGGCGCATCGGTGGTGGACCACGTGCTCCCGGTCGAGGACGTCGTGGACCGCCTGCTGGCGGTGACGAACGTGATCCGGACCATCGGGCTCATCCTGCTCGCCGCCGTCGGGATCACCGTCCTGTTCATCGTCGTCAACACGATCCGGCTCGCCGTCGTCGCGCGGGGCACGGAGATCGAGATCATGCGTCTCGTCGGGGCGTCCGACGCGTTCGTCCGCTGGCCGTTCATCTTCGAGGGGGCGCTCGTCGGGTTCATCGGGGCCGGGGTGACGTTGCTGCTCTACGCCGTCGCCGCGGAGCCGCTCAGCGGGGTCCTCGCGCAGTACTTCGAGGTGCCGCCGCTCGCGCTGAGCGCGCTCACTCGCGAGATCCTCGTGCTGACCCTCGGGACCGGGCTGGGCCTCGGCTCGATCGGCGCCTGGCTGTCCGTGCGGCGCTATCTCGCGCGCTAGTCGACGCGGGTCGCGCGGGGGCGGTCGAAGGCCGATCGAGGCCGGGCGTCGTAGCATCCGACGAAGGAGGCCCACCGGGCCGCCCCGTCGTCAGGATGAACGGATCGATGACCACTCCCACCCCGATCGACGGGCCGGACCCGGCCTCCGTCGAGCAGCCGGCCGAGCCCGCGCCGATCGAGGCCCAGCCGGCGCCACCGCCAGCACCGGAGCGACGGCCTCGACCGCGCCGGGCGGGCGGGCCGATCGTCGTCATGGCGGCGATCCTCGTGGTCCTCTTCGGCGGCAGCGGCCTGTTCCTCGCCGGCTTCCTGCTCGGTGCCCGGACGGCCAGCGAGCCTGGCACGCCCGCCGACGCGGCCGCCGCCTTCAAGCCGTTCTGGGACACGTACGCCGCGATCACGAAGGACTACGCGGGCGAGCCCGTGGCGCGCAAGGCGCTCGTCGACGGGGCGATCAAGGGCATGCTCGACGCGCTGGGCGATCCGTTCAGCTTCTACATGAAGCCGGAGGACTTCAACAACTCGCTCCAGGGGCTCTCGGGCCAGTTCGAGGGGATCGGCGCCACCACGACCTCGCGCGCCAGGGACGGCACCGAGGGCTGCACGCCGCTCGGCCCCGATTGCGGGCTCATCGTGCTCGGGACGATCCCGGGCAGTCCGGCCGAGACGGTCGGCCTCGTGCCCGGCGACCGCATCGCCGCGATCGACGGGGTGACCGTCGACGGGCAGACGTCGGACGACGCGCTCAAGAAGGTGCGCGGGCCGAAGGGCACCGTCGTCACCCTGACGATCGTGCGGGGAGCGGCGGCTCCCCGTCCCGTGGCCATCACCCGCGACGTCATCGTCCAGCCCGAGGTGATCGCCAGGGATCTCGCCGGCGGGCGCGTCGGCTACATCGCCGTGACCGGCTTCTCGGACAACGCGTCGGCCCAGTTCATCAAGGACCTGACGGCCGACGTCAAGGCCGGCAAGACGGCCATCGTCCTGGACCTGCGCGGCAATCTCGGCGGTTACGTCACGTCGGCCCGGGCGATCGCCAGCCAGTTCATCGCGTCCGGGCCCATCTATTGGGAGCAGGGCCCGACCGGCGCTCCCGTCCCGTCCGAGGCCCTGACCGGCGGCGTGGCCACTGACCCGGTGATCAAGCTCGCCGTGCTCATCGACAAGAACTCGGCGTCGGCGAGCGAGATCGTCGCCGGGGCGCTCCAGGACACGAAGCGGGGGATCCTCGTCGGCCAGCAGTCGTACGGCAAGGGCACCGTCCAGGAGTTCCTGCCGCTCGACGACGACAACGGCGGATTCCGGCTCACGATCGCGCGCTGGCTGACGCCGAACCAGGTCTGGATCCACAAGAAGGGCCTGAAGCCGGACGTCGAGGTGCCACTCCCCACCGCGGGCCAGCCGGCCCCGGCGCCCGGCACCGACCCGGTCCTCGACCGGGCCCTCCAGGAGCTCGGCTTCGGCGGCGCGGCGCTGCTGGACTGGCGCGAGGCCGCCTGAGGGCTCGGCGGCCTCGGGCACTCGGCGGCGCCACGCGTTTGCACCCGGTGCAAGGGATCCGATGGGCGTTGCACCCCATGGCAACAAACGATCGTCAGGGCCGGCCGACGGCCCGAACCTTGCACCGGGTGACAGAGATCGGGTGAGGGACGGCCGAAATGCCGCGGATTTGCACCGTCTGCACGTCAACGGCCCGGATCCTGCGCGGATCGCGCGTGATGGTCGATTGTTGTCACCCGGCGCAAACGGGCTCGGTGACCGAGGCCGGGACGGGATGGCCACGCGGCCTCCGGCCTCCGCCACTCGGCGGGGTACCCCTTGCGTCATCGCGCGCGCTCGGGTACGGTTCCCGCGAACGAAAGGAGGTGATGTGCAGTGATCGACAGTACGCCTAGCTGCACCACCTCGCAGGAGATGGCCGTTTAGTCGGACACCCTGCGTGGTGGATGAGCTTTCGAACGCCGGTCCGCATGGGCCGGCGTTCGTGCGCCCGGCCGTGGCGGACCGCCCCCCGCCCGCCGACCGACATGCAACGAAGGAGCCATCCCCATGGGCGAGATCACCATCGCCCTCAACCGCCGAGCACGGCACGAATACACGATCGATGAGACGTTCGAGGCCGGCATCGTCCTGACCGGCACGGAGATCAAGTCGGTGCGCGCGAACAAGGTCAACCTGACCGGCGCCTATGCGCGCGTCGAACAGGGCGAGGCCTGGCTCATCGGCGCCCACATCGCCCCGTATGAGCAGGCGAGCCGCGAGAACCACGAGGCCAAGCGGACCCGGAAGCTGCTGCTCCACCGCTCCGAGATCGACGAGATCATGGGTCGGGCCAAGCAGAAGGGCCAGACGATCGTGCCGCTCCGGCTGTACATCTCGCAGCGCGGTCGGGCCAAGCTCGAGCTCGGGCTGGCCCGTGGCAAGAACCTCCACGACAAGCGCCGGGACATCGCCGAGCGCGAGGCCAAGCGCGACGTGGCCCGCGAGGTCGCGGAGGCCCGCCGGCACTAGGCGGGGGACGTCGTCCGGTCGGCGAGGCGCGCCGGCGCTAGGCTGGCGCCATGCGACTCGAGCGGATGATCCAGGCGGTCGACCTGCACGCCGGCGGCGAGCCCGGCCGGGTCATCGTCGGCGGCGTGCTCGACGTTCCCGGCGCCACGATGTTCGACAAGATGAGCTGGCTGCGCGAGAACCGCGACGACCTGCGCCTGCGGATGCTCCGCGAGCCGCGCGGCTATCCGGCGGCGAACTGCAACCTGATCCTGCCCTCGAACCATCCCGAAGCGCAGGCCGGCTACGTGATCATGGAGCACGTCGAGTACCCCGGGATGAGCGGGACGAACACGATCTGCGTCGTGACGGCGCTGCTCGAGACCGGGATGATCGAGATGGTCGAGCCGGTG
>DASVIK010000174.1:0-1723 GCA_036382135.1 Candidatus Limnocylindrales bacterium
GGCCGCCCCGCCCAGGAACGCCTCGAGGTGCCCGACCGCGCCGCAGCCGCACAGGCCGTCCATCGCGACGGGCGTGTGGCCGAGCTCTCCGGCGGTCCCGTCGGGCCCGTGGAAGATGCGGCCTTCAGAGATTATCGACCCGCCGACACCGGTGGAGACGGTCAGGTATATGAAGTCCAGGCAGCCGCGCGCCGCGCCGAAAGCCATCTCTCCCAGAGCCGCGACGTTGGCGTCGCGATCGAGAAACGCCGGGAGGTCCAGCGCGCGGCCTACCTCGGCCGCGATGGGCACTTCGTTGAAGTCGGGGCCCATGTTGGGCGTCTGCAGGACCATGCCGCGCCACGGATCGACCGGACCGGGGCTCGAGATGCCGACGCCGACGATCGCCTCGCGGATTTCACGCGGGGCGCCGTCGCGGGCCGCAGTCAAGGCCTCGACGCAGGCACGGAGAATCGCCGCGGGGCCTTGCGCCACGGGCGTGAAGCCCTGGGCTCGAGAGATCCGCGTCCCATCGTCGACCACGACGGCTGCGCGTATCTGCGTGCCGCCGACGTCGAGCGCGAGAACAGGCCGTGCTGACAGGGTAGAACCTCGTCCGTTGGGGATTTGGTGGGATGCTCGCCAATTCTAGCAAAGCCGATTCGCGCCCCGGCGGGCCGGTCGGCCCATAAGGGACGTCTGCTCCGACCGGGCGCGACGTGACGCCCACACGGCTCGCGGGGGCCGGTCGTGCCGTTCGGCCCTGTCATGCCCGGGACAGGCCGCGACCCCCGACATTGCGGGGGTCGCAGTAGAACCGACTGACGAAGCGGTTAGCCGCCGATGCGGGTCACCTTTCCGCCACAGACCGGGCACAGGCCCTGGGTGGCGGGCTTGCCGTTCTTCATGATGATCTTGGCCGGATTCTTGATCTCGACCATCTTCTTGTCCTTGACGCAATAGCCCTCTGCCATGTCGTTCAGCCTCCCGGTGTTAGATGCTAAACGGGGCGCCGGCGCCCCTGATCTTGCGCTAGCGCCTCAGGCAGGCGGCCTGAGGACGGCGGTGCGAAGGGTATCGAGCGTAACCGGTCGCGGCCTCTTCCATCCGCTCGCGGCAGAACTCGAAAGCCCTGAGAACCCCGCAACGATGCGGTAGAGAGAAGAACCCCGACCGACGCGCCCGGGCCGAAGTGGCTCCGGTGCTGCCGGGCTCCATTGTGGGGCACGCGTTTGGCCGCGTTCGGCAATACCTCGTCCCCGTTGCTGGTGCGCAATGCTGGGCACCTCGACGGAGCATAGACGGCGTCAACTTTGAGCGTCAAGCGCGCCGTTCACGGTTCCGACGGCGGTCGGACCCCTCGAAGACCGTCGAAGGGCGGTTTCGGGGTCATTTTGGGGCGACCTCTCCCCCGTCTCGGGCGCCGCGAGCTAAGCCCGCGGGTCGCTTTGGACCGATCCGGAGGCGGCGGCCCCCGGCGATCTGGGCGGCCGAGAAGCCCAGGCAGACCACGACTGCCAGGCTGCCGCCGAGCAGGCCGACGAGTTCGATCGAGGTTGCGCCGGCCAGTCCGCCGGTGGGGCGCGCCATCCCGCGGGCCTCAGCCCCGGCCGCGGACATTTCGTCTTCCGACCCAGACGCGCCCGCTGCCCTCGCCGCGGCAAAGGGAGAAGCGCCGTTCGAGACGACGCCCGAGGATGCGGCCGTGCCCGTAGTCGTGCCTGCCAGAGCGAGGATCCGATCG
>DASVIK010000175.1:0-17224 GCA_036382135.1 Candidatus Limnocylindrales bacterium
TCCGCGAGAGGTCGCAGACCCCGCTGCCCGTGGTGCCGAAGGCGAGGGCCTCGCGGCTCGGAGTCAGCGTCGCCGACACGATGACCCCGAACCCCAGCAGGAGCAGGCTGGCCACGGCGCGGCGCAGGCCGAGGGCCGTCCCGACGCGCCCACCGAGGGCGATGCCCACGACGAGCGTGATGGCCACGCCGGGCCAGAACCACGCGAAATCGGCGAGGTACCGGGCGAACTCTCTCACGACATCTCTCCCGCGCCCAACATGCCGATCAGCCCGGAGTGCCGAGCCCGGCGTAGAGCTCGAGCAGGGCCGCCGACTCGGTCTCCCAGTTCCAGCGCGTGTGCGCGACTTCGAGGCACCGGGCCCGCAGGGCGGCCCGCTCGTCGAGCGGCAGATCCGTGACCGCCCGGATGGCCGTGGCGATCGACGCCGGGTCGGCCGGCTCGCAGACCGCACCCAGGAGCCCGGCCGGATCGTCGAGGACGACCGGGCGCATGGACGGGAAGTCGCTGACGACGACTGGGACGCCGGCGGCCAGGCTCTCCCAGAGCTTGTTGGGCGTGCACAGCCAATGGTTCAGGGTCGAGTGCTGGAGCGGGATGACGTCGAGGTCCTCGCCCGACACCCATTCCAGCAGCTCGCCGGGCCGAACGGCGTCGATCATGTGGAGGCGCCCGCCGAAGCGTGGTTCCGCGACGAGCTTCTCGACTTCGGGTCGGGTGCCACCGAAACCGAGGAGCACCAGGTGGGCCGCCTCGAGACCAGGCTCCAGCATGGCCTCCGCGGTCTGCTCGATCCCGCGGTGCCGCGCGAACGCTCCGTGGTAGAGGATCAGGGGTGTCGGGGCGGGGACGCCCGCGGCGACCCGCAGCCGGGTCGACGGCTCGGCCGGCGGCGTCCAGCGCGGCGGGCAGTTGCGCACGATGACCGTGCGGCGGGGTCGGATGCGGCGCCGGAGCACGTCCCCGTACCGCTCGTTGACCGTGATGAGCGCGACGGCCCGGCGCCCGAGTCGACCCTCGTAGGCGCGCAGGAGACGCCGGACGGGACCCGGCAGCCGCTCGGCCGTCCCCGTCTCCACGAAGATCTCGTGGCTGTCGTAGACGAGCCTCGCCGGTGCCTTGACGACCGGGCCCACCGCCATGAGTCCGGTCAGGTCGTGCGCGTGCCACACGTCCACGCCGCCCGCCGTCGCCACGGCCCAGCGGCCCCAGGCACGGACGTTCCGGAGGTACCCGGCGACCCAGCGGGCCCGACTCGCGAGCCGCGCGGGCAGCGAGGCCGCCGTCTGCTTGAGGAAGGGGCTGCTCCCATCGGGGAGCACGGACGATCGGTCCGGGCGGTGGGCCACGACCTGGTACCGGGCGCCCGCCGGCGCGGTCCCGGACAGGCAGTAGATGGTGACCGTGTGGCCGGCGCCGGAGAGTGTCTCGGCCTCGCGCTGCACACGGCTGTCGAACGTGACGTCGGCGTACAGCGCCATCGCGACGCGCAGGCCCGGGGATGCCGCCTGATCGGTCACGCTCGCCTCCCCCGGATGGCGTTCAGCTTGCGGGTGACGTCGATCGCGAACCGCTCCTTCACAAAACCGAGGTGGTTGCCATCGATGAGCGTTCGCCGGCCGACGGCGGACAGCGTGTGCAGGCCGTCAGGGTACGGCGACCCGCGCTTCGGTCGGATCGTGCCGACCGGTCGCTCGGAGAAGGACCGGGGCGTGAGGACCTCGACCTCGTTCACCACGACCGCGCCGCCATAGAAAGAGGCGTCGTCCTGGCTCGGCCGGAAGAGCTTGCCATCGACGATGTAGGGCGTCCCGCCCGGGCGCGCCGAGCCGGAATCCGTCTTGACCGGGTTGGCCGCGTGCGCCGTCCACGGCCCGGTGAGTGCTGGTGCGTGCCAGACGAACAGGTTGTGGTTGGCCCCCCGGTCGATGCGTGTCGCGAACATCCACCAGCGCCCCTCGAACCGGACGACCGATGCGTCCACGGCCGGCACCCCGGGCAGCAGCGTGACCTCGCGCCGCCAGTGGAGCGGGAAGTCCGCGGCGGCATAGAGCACGAGCTCGCCGGCCGCGCTCGTCTCCGGGAGCATGAACGTCGTGCCCTGGTCCTCCACGAGGAAGGGGTACGAGGCGTGGACGCCCGGGTCGAGGACGGGTTCGGGGTCGCCGATGGTCCCGTCCTCGGCGATCGCGACGTGGCTGATCGTGCCGCGCGCCGCCGCCTGGTCGTATTCCTCGAAAAAGACATGGAGGACCCCGTCGCGCTCGATGCCGAACGGGTCGGCGGCGAACAGCCCGGCTCTGGCAGGCAGCCAGGTGATCCCGTAGGCCGCATCGGGTCCGAGCATGCGCTCGATCGGCGCGTCGGCGGCGCCCACGTTCCAGCCGTCGTGACGGACCACCGAGGCCGCCGCCCGCTGCACCCGCCGCCCGAACGTCGCCATCCGCACCACGGGTCCGGGCGCCGCTTCGAGGACGCCGCGTTTCGCCGCGCGCGATGGGCCGCGCCGGCTCGATGCGACCGGTCCGGCCGGCGCGGCGGGCTCGGGCACCGGGTCGGTGCGATCGAGAGCGGCGGTGGCGGGCCAGCCGGACGGGTCGAGGAGGATCCGCTCCAGCTCCTCGCCGCGCCACCACGAGAGGAGCCCATCCCGGACGATCCGGCCACCGGGTTCGGCGATCAGGGCCACGCGCGACCGACCGGGATGACGGATGAAGTCGACCCGGGCCGCCTGTTCCGGGTCACGCGCCAGCGTGTCGCCGTAGCCGAAATGCCAGGTCTCGGTCGCCCAGTCGACAGGCGAGGCGAGGCCGGCTCCCGAGAGGTCCAGCAGGACGTCGACCGCACCCTCCGGGACCGGCGCGGCGGGCTCGGGCGATCCCCCGTCGACCGGTGACAGCCGCCGGAGCGCGTCGGGGACCTCGATCGTTCCCCGGGCACCGGAACGGCCGCCGGACGCACCCTGCGCCGCGGCGTTCCGGACCCACCGCTCGATCGCGACGCCGGGCACGGCGGCCAGCGCCTCGATGCAGTGCGCCTGCCAGCGCAGCACGGTCCGGTCCGTCGCGACTGCCACCCGCAGCGAAGGCTCGCTCACGGGGTGGCGCCCGGGACGCTCGGACCGTCCCCCGGGCGATGCCGCCGCTCGGTCATCGGATCGCCGAGACGTTCGCGGCGAGGAATCCCAGGACCCGCTCGATATCGCCCTCGGACAGGCGCGGCCCCGTCGGCAGGTTGACGATCTCGGCGCACGCCAGCTCTGCGAGGGGGGCCGAACCGGCCTCGTAGCCCCAGCGGTCCAGGCCGTCCAGCACCGGGTGGATGGGGGACACGAACCAGTCCCCGAGATCCACGCCGGCACGCACGGCACGGTCGATCACCACCGGCCGATCGAGGACGCGGAGCGGATAGCGCAGGAACGCGTGGGTGTACCCGGCCGGCTCCGCCGCCGCTGTCCGGTCGTGGCCCGACAGCCAGGTGGAGTAGCGGTGGGCGATCGCCCGCCGCCCCTCCACGTCGGCTCCCGACCGTCGCATGCGCGCGGATCCCAGGCGAGCCTGCCAGGGTGACAGGCGGGTCAGAAAGCCCTCGGGCATCGTGATCCCTTCGAGTTCTTCGCGATCCGACGAGCCGGGCACGAGACCGGTGCGGCTCAGGGCCCGGTAGGCCGATCGCCCGGCGCGGAAGGCTCGGCCGTGCCCGGCGTGGTCGGCCCCGAAGGTTAGCACCCGGAGGAGCCCGCTCCGGATCGGCGAGGGCTCGGGTGCACCATCTTCGAGGCGCCGGAGCGCCGCCGCCAGCGCGTCGTCGCGGGCGATCGCGAAGCCGCCGAGGCCGGTCGATATGGGCTTGCTCCACTGCGTCGAGAAGAACGACGTGGCGGCCACCGAGCCATTCGCCTGGCCCCGGTACTGCCCACCCAGGCCGTGGGTGCAGTCGTCGATGACGACCAGGCCGTGACGAGCCGCGGCACTCGTCAACGCGTCAAGATCGGCCGACAGCCCGAACGTGTTCTGGGCCAGGATCGCCCGGGTCCTCGAGGTGATCCGTCCCTCGAGGGCGGCCGGGTCGATCGTGTACGTCGCCGGGTCGATGTCGACGTAGATCGGCCGGGCCCCGGCGTAGATGATCGCGTTGGGCACGGCGACGCAGGTGAACGCGGGCAGGATGACCTCGTCGCCCGGGCCGATCCCGAGGGCCCGGAGGATGCCGTACAGGGCGACGCGCCCCTTTGCGAACAGGGTCACCTGGGCGCCTGGGACACCCAGCGTCGCCCCGATCCTGGCGCGGTACCGGTCGCGCGCATCGGCGCTCATCGGTCGAGGCCCTCCAGTACCGCGAGGTAGCGCTTCGCGAGGATCGGGTAGGTGTGCTCGCGTTCGACGTACGCGCGCCCGTTCGCCCCGAGCCTGGCCAGCTCCACGGCCGACATCGCCCGGAGGGCCCGGATCGCCCCGGCGAGCGCCTGCGGGTCGTCCGGTGCCACGGTCACCCCGCAGTCCGCGTCGCCCACCACGTCGTTGGCGGCTTCGGCGGCCAGGATGATCGGCCGAGAGGCGGCCATGTAGTCGAAGACCTTGTTCGGGGAGATCCCGAACCGGTACAGCGGGCTGCGGTGATATCCGACATAGCAGGCGTCGAACACTCGCAGCGTGGCCGGCACGTCCGGTTTCGGGACGGCACCCACGAAGGCGACCTTCGGGAGGTCCGCCGCGAGGGCCTGCAGGCGCTCGGCCTCCGGGCCCTGGCCGACGAGCACGAACCGGATGTCCTCGTCGGCGAGGAGTCGGGCGGCGCCGATGAGCGCCTCGAGGGCGTTCGCGATCCCGAGCGTGCCCACGAAGCCCACGGTGAACGGCGACCCCGCGGCCTCGGCGCGGACGACCTCGGGGGCCGGCGTCACGGGTTCGAGCAACCCGTCCGCACTCACGCCGTTCGGGATGATCGAGAGCTTCGACGGCGCCATGCCCCGCGAGGTGAAATGGGCCCCGGCCGCCGGCAGCACCGAGACGACGCGATCGGCGACCGCGTACGCGCGGCCCTCGAACCAGCGCATGACGACGACGAGCGGGTGCCAGCGCGAGAGCCCACCGAGTTCCTGGAGCGTGAGCGGCCACAGGTCGCGGACCTCGAAGACGAGGGGCACCTTGCGGCGGCGCGCCCACCGCCCGGCGGGCAGGATCGGGAAGAGCGACGGCGAGGACACCACGATCGCATCGGGCGGCGGCAGGCGACGGGCGGGCAGGCGGTACAGCCGCACCATGAACACGAGCATGCTGAGGACCCGCCCGAGGCTCATCGCCCGGCTGTATCTCGGAACCCGGACCCAGCAGTAGGTGAGGCCGTCCACCTGTTCGAGGGTGTAGGCTCCGCTGGCCGCCGGCTGCCGGGCGAACAGGTGCGAGTACGAACCGGAGATGACGACGACGGTCAGCCCAAGGCGTGTGAGCTCGCGCCCGATCTCGTATTGGCGGAACTCCATCCCGTGGACCGGAGAACCGGCATATTGATTCACGAACCAGACGACACGCGGGCGCGCGCCGCGATCCTTCGGGCTGGTCGGATGTTCGATCGTCAGCTGGGAGCCTCCCTGATCCGGCCGAGCGCTCGATCCTCGGGTCCGGACCGCCTGCAGCCGACTTCGGCGACTATACCGGTGTCCAAACAGGAGCACCGCGGGAGAGGCACGACGATGACGGGCAGCGTGGCCCGGGCGCACCGCGGCCGTCCGGCCGGGGCTCCTCCCGCATGACGGACCAGCCCGCCTCGACCGGAGGCGCCCAGCCGTTCTCCGACAAGGTCGTGATCCTCTTCCTGACCCAGGTCACGACCGCGGCTGTCGGCATCTTCAACGGCTTCGTCCTGGCGCGACTCCTGGGGCCGAGCGCCAAGGGCGAGTACTTCGTCGTCACCCTCCTGCCGCTGACGATCATGGTCCTCATCCAGTTCGGGTTGCCGCAGGCGTTCGGCTTCTACTCGGCCCGGGGCCAGACGCACCGCCTGACGGCGAAGGCGCTCATCCTCACGGCGGCAGTCGCCACGCCCGCGTTCGCGGCGACGGTCCTGCTCCTGCCCTGGCTGCGGCAGGCGTTCCTCGGCGCGGTCGATCCCGGCCTGGTGATCTTCACGATGCTGGCCCTGCCGATCGCCCTCTCCGGCACGCTCACCTCCGGCATCGTGATCGGCCGCCAGGCCGCCCGGTGGTACGCCACCGTGAACATCGTCCAGGTGTTCGCGTCGAGCGTCCTCCTCGTGCTCATCGTCGCCGTGCTCCACCTGGGGCTCGCGGGCGCGCTCACCGTCTTCGTCCTCACCGCGACGATGCAGGCGACCGGGTTCCTCATCGGCGCGGCTCGGCGCACGGCGCACACCGCGGAATCGGAGGACGTGCCCGTCACCGCTCTCTTCCGCTACGGTCTCAGCCTGTATCCCGGCAGCCTGTCCCAGTTCTTCAGCTACCGCGCGGACGTCTACCTGCTGGCCTTCCTCCTCGTCGACGCGGCGGCCCCCCTCGGGTACTACAGCATGGCCGTGTCGATGGCCGAGATGGTGTTCTTCTTCCCGAACGCCGTGTCGGTCCTCTTCTTCCCGCATGTCGCAGGCTCCGCGCGCGAGGATTCGGCGCGCCAGGTGCCCATGGTGTCGCGGGTGACGCTGCTCATGACCGCCGCCTTCGGGCTCGCCCTCGTGCCCGCGGCCGCGGTGCTGATCCCCGTGTTCGTGCCGGCGTTCACGCCGGCCCTCGCCGCGCTGTACATCCTCCTGCCGGGAGTCGTGGCGCTGAGCATCACCAAGGTGCTGTCGGGCTACGTGTCCGGGCTCGGGCGAACGGGCTGGACCTCGGCCATCAGCATCGGATCCTTCGTCCTGAACGTGGTCGTGAACCTGATCCTCATCCCTCCGTTCGGGATCCTGGGAGCGGCAGCCGCCTCGCTCATCTCCTATTCGGCGTCTTCGATCGCCTTCTCGATCGTGGCCGGGCGACTCGCGGGAGCCCACCCGCTGGACTTCTGGATCCCGCGACTGTCCGACATCCGGTTCGTGTGGACGACGGTCCTGTCCCTCGCCCGCAGGATCGTGCGCCGGCCGGCCGCCTCCCCATAAGGTCGTCGTACCCCGGGCCTGGCCCGGATCCCCAGGGGCATTCGCGCCGCTCGTCGGTCGAGCTCCGGCGGGTTTGACCAGTGGGCCGGAAGGGTCCCCGGACCCGTGACGAAAGGGTCTCAGGTGGCTCAAAGGTTTCGGCGCTACGCTCCCGGCGTATGCGTTCGTCCGCTCGCCAAGTCGTTCACGATGCCCCCATTCCCCGGTCCGATCTGCCGACGGGCGTCGCAGAGGCGTGCGAGCTCGTGGAGGCGGCCGCCTGGACGGACGTCGTACAGGCCGTCAGCGAGCAGCCCGGAAACGCCCTCGGCGCACACCTGGAGCATGCCGGCACCATCCAGCTGCCGATGGTGGCGGCCCTCGACTACGGCCCGTTCAATCGGGTCGTGGGATTGGGGACCGGCGAACCGGCCACCGAGCGCCAGGTGGACGACATCATCCATGTCTACGACGGAGCCGGCCTGTCGCGGTACGTCATCAGCCTGAGCCCGCTCGCGCAGCCGACCGAGCTCCCCGCGTGGTTCTCGGCGCGACGCTTCGCGCGCGGCGCGACGGTCGCGAAGATGTTCCGCGACGTGGCGCGCGCGCCCGGCCCCGTGACGGACATGCGGATCGAGCTCGTCGGGCGGTCGGATCCCGACACGTGGGCCCGCGTCCAGCGCTCGGCGTGGGGCATGCCGGCGGCCATGACCGCGTGGTTCACAGCGGCGGTGGGCCGCGAGGGATGGCTCCACTACGTCGGGTTCGTCGGGCCGACACCGGTCGCCGCTGCCGCGATGTTCGTCTCGCAGGGGATCGGCTGGCTCGGATTCGGTGCAACGGCCCCGTCCTTCCGCCACCTCGGCCATCACAGCGAGTTGATCACCCGGCGGATCAGGGACGCCGCGGATCTCGGCTGTTCGATGCTGGTCGCGGAAACGGCCGAAGACAGCCCCCAGACGCCGAACCCGACGTACCACAACCTCTTGCGCCACGGGTTCCAGCTGGCCTACCACAAGCAGGACTACACACCGGGGCCACGGGTCGACCGCCACCTCCTGCACGAGCGTGACACACGGGCCAGCGCATGACCGGTACGGTCCTCACCCGGCCCGTGACGAACCACGGGCGGACGGACCAGGGTCGGACCCTCGCGGCTCGAGCTTGAGTCCGCCCCGCCGCCAGCTCGGGCGGAAGGGAGCCGTCGCCATCCTCGCCCTCCTCGTCATCGCGTTCGTCGCGGCCAGCGATGTGGCGCACGGCGGTCTTCGGTTCCCGTTCGGCGCGTCGGCACCCACCTTCCGGTCGACGCCCGATCCCGCTCCGGTCACGGCCCCGCCTGGCACAGCCGTCCGCGTGTCGTCGATCCCGGAGCTCCTCGACGCCCTGGCCGACGACTCCATCTCGCACATCGTGGTCGCCAACGGCACGTATCACGTGAGTCCGGCCGGCACGATCGCGTCGGATTCGCTCTGGATCGGCGGCGACCGGTACGCGCGGCGGACGCGACCGATCCTCGTGGCGGCCGAGACCCGGGGCGGGGTGATCTTCGACGGCGGCGGCGGCACGGAGTACGCGGCGCTGAGCTTCGAGGACGGCGCCCACGATCAGACGTGGGACGGCTTCGTCTTCGCCGACATGCGGGCCGACTACTCGGGGATCGTCGAAGTCGGCGGGTACGTCCCCAAGCGACCGCCGCACGACATCACGCTCCGCTTCATCACCATCGACGGCACCTGCCGCGGGCAGGCGACCAATGCCGGTGCGCCGGCGACCGAGCACGCCTTCTATATCTCGAACGCCGCCGGCGTCGGACCGAACCATCTCCTTTTCGAGGACATCAGCGTGGACGGCTCGGGTGGCTTGGCCAGCGCATTCCAGTTCGATCATGGGGACACAGCTGACCCGAATGCGTCGACCGTCACCGTCCGCCGACTCCGGGTCAGCGGGACCCAGCAGGCGATCATCTTCTGGACGCCGGCGGTCCATGACATCACCTTCGCCGACGTCGCGATCGCCGGAGCGTCCCGCTATGCCGTCCGCTACGAGACCGTCGGCGCGACCGGCATCGTCCTGTCCAACGTCACGTCCCGCGGATCCGGCAAGCAGGGCTTCTTCAGCTCCGAGGGCTCGACCCCGCCCGGCCTGAAACTGGAGAACGTCGACCTCCAGTGACGCGAGTCTGCGGCGCCGTCCTGCAAAGATCGCCGAGACGCGCGATAGTACGCACGTTGCCGCCTCGCACCGCGATCAGCTGAAGGCTGCGCGGCCGGGACTGGGGTGGTGACGGCTCGGACGCGGCGGGTGCAGCGCTCGAGCTCGACCCAGCAGACAGGATCAAGCGCAACCGCCACTCGGCATCCTGCCGCCGGCCTGCCGTGCACCGAACCATCGAGCCTGATAGCTCACCAGCCTCGATGGGTACGTTGGCCTCCACCCGCAGTGGCTGATCGTTCCGTCGCCGCACCCCAGTGCGGTGTTCCGGTAGATGGGAGGCACGACTGTTGTCTGTTCTGAACGGCGCCCAACGGGCGCCTGATCGATCGCGCTCGCGGGTCCTCGCCGCGACCTTCGTCCTCGTGGCCCTGCTCGGCCTCGGGAACGCCATCACCCAACCCGAAGCGGCCAGTGCCGCGACGGGCAAGACGGTGCGCGTCGCATCGATCCCGGCGCTGCTGGCGAACCTGGCCAATAACTCGGTCAGCGTGATCGTCGTCGCCAACGGCACGTACCACATCAGTCCCGCGAACTGGACGTCGTCGAATTCGCTGTGGATCGGCGCGAAGTTCGCGAGCCGCACCCGCGCGATCCTCGTGAAGGCCGAGACGCGCGGCCACGTGGTCTTCGACGGCGGTGGGGGCAGTGGCTATTCGGCCCTGAGCTTCGAGGCCGGCGCCCACGACCAGACGTGGGACGGGTTCGTCTTCGCCAACATGCGGGCCGTTCAGTCCGGCATCGTCGAGATCGGCGGGTACGTCCCGCGTGCGGCGCCCCACAACATCACCCTCCACTTCATCTGGGTCAGGGCGAGCTGCCGAGGCCTGGCGACGAGCCCCTCGGGACCGATGACCGAGCATGCGTTCTACTTCGCGAACGCGAAGGGCGTCGGACCGAACCACATCCTGCTCTCCGACATCTATGTCGATGGCAGGGGTGGCCTGGCGAGCGCCGTCCAGTTCGATCACGGGGACAGTGCGAACCCGAACGCCTCGTTCGTGACGGTCCAACGGCTGCACGTCACCGGGACGCAGCAGGCGATCCTCTTCTGGACGCCGACGGTCCACAACATCACCTTCCATCTGGCCGTGATCTGGAACGCCGGCGAGCACGCCGTCCGTTTCGAGTCCCGGGGCGCCAAGGCCGTCGTCATCTTGAGCGTCGCGTCCCACGGATCGGGCCGGGAGCCCTTCTACAGCTCGATGGGTTCCCACCCACCCGGTCTGGCCCTCAGCCACACCGTCCTGCGCTAAGCGCCGAGCCGACATCCGGCGCGTCCGGGATCGGCCCGGACGCGCCGCGGCTCGAGGAACGGCCGTCCCTGACGGTCGTCGGCAGGTCAATCGACTATGCTGCCGACCGACAGGACGGCCGTTCCGGTTCTCCGAGTGAGCACGGTTCCTCGAACCGACGTGGCACCGACCCTTTGACGAGGGTCGCCACGACCTCCACGGGTGCCGACACGGCCGTTCCGGTCAGGGCGTCTGCCGCGATGCGGAGCGTCCCTCTCAAGAGCATCGCTGGGTCGTCGAACGGAGCGCACCCTTGTCCTTCTGGGACGGCGAACGATGGGTCCGAGAAGGACCGTCGGCCGATTCCGCACCGAACCGCCGCGCCTTCGCGGGCGGCGCGTTCATCCGCGAGGAGGTACGCCTCCCGCCCGGCCCCGCCCTCGTCGCCGCGGTCGCGGCCATCATCGGGTTCGCGGTCGGCACGGGCTACGCGGTCCAGGCCGCCGGCCTCGTGGCGGGCATCGCCGCCCTCTGGGTGAGCTTCCGCTGGCCACTGCTGCCGCTGTTCGCCTACGCCGCGCTCATCCCGATCGAGGAGATCCTGGTCCTCGGCGACCTGGGCACGCTGAGCCGGCTGGCCTCGATCCTCTTCATCCTCGCATACGGGTTGCCCCGGATCCGCCACCTGCGCATCGAGGCGATGCCGATCGCGGCCTGGGGCTACGTCGGCTGGTCGGTCCTGAGCGTCGGTTGGGCGATCAATCGCGGAGAGACCCTGACCCAGATCCCGATCCTGCTCTCCCTGTTCATCACGTCGGTCCTGATCGCGGTCGTCGTGGCCGACCGGCCCTGGATCGTCCGGCCCCTGCTCTGGGCGTACAGCCTGTCGGCCGGGGTGACGGCCCTGCTCGGGATCGCCAAGTACCTCTCAAGCAGCGCCCCGATCGGCACGAATGACCGGGTCGCCGCGATCGCGGGCCAGAGCGTCGCCTACTACGCGGCCTACCTGCTGCCGGCCCTGATCTTCTGCATGTTCGAGCTCATCCAGTACCGCCGGGTGATCATCAGCGGTGCGATCGCGCTGGCATCCACGGCGGGGATCCTCGTGTCCGGGACGCGCTCGGCGTGGGTGGCCGCGGGGCTCGTCATCGTCGGGTTCGTCCTGCCCCAACTCCGGCCCGGGCGCCGGATCGCCGCCGTCGGGCTCGTCCTGGGGATGGCCTTCCTCGCTCTCCAGATACCGGGGATCTCCGCGGTCGTCATCCAGCGCGCGGAGATCGCCCTGTCGAGCGGCGGTGCCGGACGGACCGATATCTGGACGGTCGGGGTCGCCATCTACGAGGGTGCTCCTCTGACCGGCGTGGGCCTGGCCAACTTCCCGGTCGCGTACACCCCCGAGCTGGTGCGCCAATCGAACGTCGGGGTCTATTCGGCCGTCAACCCCGCCAACCGTGCGCCGCACAACATCGTGATCGGAACCCTGGGCGAACTCGGGCCGATCGGGTTCTTCCTCTTGCTCCTGTTCGTCCTGCCGCTCATCTTCCGTCGGGGCTGGGGCCCGGATGCCGCCGTCGTGCAGGCCGGAGTGGCGTCGTTGATGATCACGGCCATCTTCCTGGACCTGTTGAACCGCAAACAGCTGTGGCTGTTCTTCGGGTTGGCCTGCGGACTCGCCTATATCCGCAACCGGCGGCTCGAGGGCCGGCTGGCCCTGGCCGCCATCCCGCCCACCGCGCCCGTCGCCCCCGGGCCGCCCGTGACGTCCGCTCTCGGGCCCGACGGGAAGGTCAAGTTCTCGGGAATCGTTGCGGGGGACGAGCCACCGGTGAGCCGGTGACGGACACCGTCTGGATCACCCCCATGTACCCATGGGCCGACGAGCCGGCGGACGGCATCTTCTACCAGACCCAGGCACGGGCACTGGGTCGCCTTGGCCGGTCGGTCACCGTCGCGTGTCCGACTCCCTGGGCGCCCTGGCCGCTCTCGCGGATCCGACCGCACTGGCGGAGCTACGCTCGGGCGCCGCAGGACGCGCTCGACGGCGACGTCCGAGTCGTCCGGCCTCGCTACCTGAACGTGCCGGGCCAGCCGAGCTGGTCGGCCCCGGATCGCCTGATCGCGGGCGCGGCGTGGCGCTCGCGGGCGACGTGGCGCGGGGCGCGCGTGATCCACGGACACTTCTCGGTGACCGGTCTGGCCGCGTGGCGCCTCGCCCGGCGAACGAGCCTCCCGTTCGTGCTCACCTTCCACGGCAGCGACATCAACACCTGGCCGGACGAGCACCCGGACCGACGCGCCGACCTGACCGCGGCGGTCCGCCAGGCAAGCGCCGTCATCGCCGTCAGCTCGGCGCTCGCGCGGCGGGTCCTCGATGTCACGGGCGTCGCACCGCTGCACCTGCCCCTCGGATCGGACCACCGTTCGCTGGCCGGGGACGCCCTGCCGCGAGCGGAGGCACGCCGGGCGCTCGGCTTGCCGGAGGAGCGCGTCGTCGTGCTCTTCGTCGGCAACCTCCTGCGGGCCAAGGGCGTGCGCGAGCTCGCCGACGCGATCCTCGGCCTCGGACAGCCGTACCTCGGCGTATTCGTGGGTGGAGGGCCGGAGGCCGGCTACGGCAGCGCCGACGGCCACGCCAACGCGCTGCTCGCCTACGTCGGCCCGCGACCGCACCGGGATGTCGTCCGCTACATGTCCGCTGCGGACGTGCTCGTGCTGCCCTCCCACTCGGAGGGCCTGCCGACGGTCCTCGTCGAGGCCGGATCGCTGCGGCTGCCCGTGATCGCGAGCGCCGTCGGCGGGATCCCCGAGCTGCTCGGGCGCGACCGCGGCACGATGCTCGGCGAGATCTCGGCGGCGGGCATCGCGGCGGCGCTGCGCGGCTTCGTGGACCATCGCCCGGAGGCCGGCGAGGCCGCGGAGCGCCTGCGGGACCATGTCCTCGACGAGTACGACGTGGACCGGAACGCGGCCCGCCTCGTGGAGTGCTACCGGATGGCGGAAAACGGCGCCCGGGAGCCGGGCGCGGCAGGCAGGCGGACACGATGACCGCGGGTTCGCGGCGGCCGGCCGGTCCCGCGCGGGCGATCGTCACGGGCGGGGCGGGGTTCGTCGGCAGCCACTTGGTGGATCGCCTCCTCGCCGAGGGCTATCGGGTGCTCGTCGTCGACGACCTCTCGAGCGGCAGGCCGGAGAACGTCGCGTCGGGGGTGGCCATCGAGCGCCAGGACATCGCCACGGACGATCTCGAGTCGGTCTTTCGAAGCTGGCGGCCGCGCGTCGTCTACCACCTCGCCGCCCAGGCGAGCGTGCCCGTGTCCATGAGCGCACCGCTGCGCGACCTGGCCGTCAATGTCGTCGGCACGCACCGCGTCGCGGCCGCTGCTCGGGGCGCCGGGGCGGACCGGCTCGTGTTCGTGTCGTCCGGCGGCGCGGTCTACGGGGAGACGAGACACCCGGCGACCGAGGCGACCAGCCCCGCCCCCGCGTCGTACTACGGGGTCCACAAGCTGGCGGCCGAGGGCCACGTCGCGCTCAGCGGGCTGCCGTACGCGATCGCGCGACCATCCAACATCTACGGACCGCGCCAGTCGGCGGGACTGGAGGGCGCGGTGGTCGCGGCCTTCCTCGAGCAGGCCGGAGCGGGTGCCTTGCGCATCCACGGAGATGGGCGTCAGACGCGCGATTTCGTCCACGTGCGCGACGTCGTCGATGCCCTCTGGCGCCTCGGTGACGTGGCCGCGCCGATCGGCATCTGGAATGTCGCGGCCGGTCGCGGCGTCAGCGTCGCAACGCTGGCGGACGCCGTCGAGCGGGCCGTCGGACGGCCGCTGGAGCGCATCCACAGCGCTCGAAGACCGGGCGATGTCACCCATTCCGCCGTGTCCCCGGCGCGTCTGCGGACCCTCGGTTGGGTCCCCTCGAGGGGGCTGTCGGCAGGGGTCCGAGAGCTCGCGCGTCTAGTGCGGGAACCGTAGCCGATTCCTGGCCCGTGGACGGCCGGTGCGCACGCGCACGGGCCCTAACGGCACAAGACCCTCGTCAACGGGCCCGTTTGGCCGGGTACTTTGTGACCTGCCCTCCGGAACGTGTTGCCCATTGGTCAACACGCCCGGTGCCCGTAAGGTTGGGCCGAGGATCGCATAGGCCGCCGCTCACCGGCGAGTCGACTAGCGAACCGGGGCGAGGGCAACGCCCCCAAGAGATGCGGATCCACGAAATAGCACACCCGTCGCGAGGCGGGGCCGCAAAGCCACGGGACTCCCTGAGTCAGCCGGGTCGCCGAATGGAGCCAAGATCGAATGACTTTCTGGGATGGGACCCGATGGGTCTCCGAACCGACCACCACACCCCCAACCCTCACCAGGCGCTCGTCCGCCCCGCGCCGACTGCCCTTCCTGACGCTCGCCATCGGTGCGCTCCTGCTCCTTCCCGCTCTCATCGGGGGCACGTCTCCGGCCCCGAATGACACCGACCTCGCCGCCAGCGGCCCGAGCGTGACCGTCACCGGCATCGGCATCCCCGGTCAACTCGTGACCATCGACGGGCGGGGCTTCCGGGCCCACGCGGTCTACCAGGTCCACTGGGATTCCGGGGCCCGCGCCATCCGGCTCGTCTGGCCTGACATCCACGGCCGGTTCCACGGGCACCTCCGGATCCCGAACGGGGCAACGGACGGCAGCCACGTCGCGACGTTCTCGACAGTCGACCGCGCAGGCGCCCTCAAGGTCGTGAGTGGCGCGATCCAGATGTCCGCCCTCGTCCAGACTCCGTCGATCCTGCACGTGCCGGTGCGCGTGCGCCGCCACCACAATGGCGGGTCGGGCGGATCCGGGCCGACGCCGCCGCCGAACCCGACGCCGACGCCGACCGCCGACCCGACGGTCGCTCCGACCCCCACCCCCGATCCGACCGTGGCGCCGACCACCGGGCCCACGCCGACGCCCGATCCCACTGGCACGCCCACGCCGACCCCGACTCCCACCCCTGTCCCGACGCCGGTCCCCACGCCTGTCCCGACGCCGACCCCTCCCCCGACCTCCGGTGGCAAGGTGTTCACGGTCACGACCGCGACGAGCGTCACCCAGTTCCGGGCCGCCGTCGCCGACATGAACAATGACGTCATCCAGTTCTCCGGGGGTATCTACCGCTGGGACAGCGTCGAGATCGGCGTCGACCGGACCGCCCGGCCGCTGACGATCCGCGCCGCGGCGGGCGCCACGGTCACCTTCGTCGGCAACGGCGCGACGACCGACGGCATCTTCAAGCTCGGCACCAGTGCCCGGGCCAAGTGGATCACGATCGACGGGTTCCTGTTCGACGGGATCTCGCTGTCCGCCTGTGGCGTGTTCGAGATCCGCGGCACGGACCATGTGACGATCCGGAACATGACGTTCCAGCACCTCGCCCGCGACCCTCAGTGGGGCAACCCCTCGCAGCCGTACAAGTCCTGGGCCGCCTACATCTGGGGCACGAACACGTTCCTCACCCTCGACCACTGGAACATCATCGGCGGCGGCAAGACCGTCCACAGCGGCATCCAGATCGACGATGAGGCTCATCCCTCGTCGCGCGAGACGAGCATCCACCTGACGAACATCACGGTCTCGAATTGCGCCTACGCGTTCTACGAGAACCTGCCGACGACCGACCTCGTCCTCGACAACTGGACGATCTCGGGCACGATGTCGGGCACCCTGGCCGTCTCGTTCCACCAGGCGACCGGCGTCTACCGGAACATGCACGGCACGACCTCCGGTGCCATCTACACGAGCAGTTCGCACATGACCAACGGCGGTGGCAACGTCGGCTTCTGATCCGCGCGGGACTTCACCCGCTTCGCCACTCAGGCTCAACTGAACCAGAGGCCCTCGGGTCCCCCGAGGGCCTCTCGCTGTCCGCCGAGGCAGCGGCGACCTGGCGCCGAGCCGCCCGGACCATCGACTATGCTGGCGACATCGTGTCGGTCAGTCACCGTGGACTCGCCACTCCGACGCGGCTCGAGCGGGTCCCGACCGGCTAGCCGTGCCGTCCTCCCCGTCCGCCGTCGTCGTCGTCGCCGATGACTTCGGGCTGTCTCCCGAGGTGAACGCCGGGATCGTCGCCGCGTTCGAGCGGCGGCTGATCAGCGCGACCTCCCTCATGGCCAACATGCCGGACTTCGACGCCGCGGTCGCCGTGGCCCGCGACCGCGGCCTGACCGATCGGCTCGGGGTCCACCTGAACCTGTCCGAAGGCCGGGCGCTCTCCGTGGAGATCCGCGACTGCCCGCGGTTCTGCGGCCCCGACGGCACGCTCCGCTGGCGACATCGGAATGTCTGGCGCCTCGACGCGACCGAGCAACGGGGCATCGCGGCGGAGTGGCGCGCGCAGCTCGAGAAGGTCCGGGCCGCCGGGATCGCGCCGTCGCACCTCGATTCCCATCACCACGTGCACACGGCGCTGGCGATCGGCATGATCGCGATCGCGGTGGCGCGCGAGTACGCGGTGCCGACGCTGCGTCTGTCGCGGAATTGCGGTCCGGATCCGGGCGTCGCGGTGGGGCTCTACAAGCGCTTCTTCAACGGGCGCATCAGGTCCGCGGGGCTCTCGCGGATGGCCTACTTCGGGTCGGCCCACGACGTCCGGTCCATCCTCGGGAGCGCCCGTGGCCCGATCGAGGTCATGACCCATCCCCAGCTGGATGCGTCCGGACG
>DASVIK010000176.1:0-1808 GCA_036382135.1 Candidatus Limnocylindrales bacterium
GAGGACGAACTCGCCGGGATGGAGGACGAACGGGTGGTCTCCGTCCACCTCGACGAGCTCCGTGAGCCCCTCCTGCTCGACCTTCACGTCGATGAACGGATACCGGTTGTTGTGGAAGACGCGGAAGAGCCGGTCGACCCGAACGTCGACGCTCGAGGGCTGGAGCAGCGACTCGTCGTAGGGGTCGATCTCGATCCGGCCTTCGGCCAGAGCGCGGACGATCGTCGCATCGGAGAGGACCACGAGGCGATTCTAGGGGCCGGGCGGGGGCCGGTCTCGCGCCATGACCTGGGTCTGACCGTCCGCGGGCTACCGGAACGGCGCGGCAGCATCTACGATCCGGTCCCCGCAAATGGCGACGGCAACCAACATCGAGGTCACAGAGCTCCGCCGGCAGCAGCGCGAGGCGCGCAAGCGGCAGGTCCGGCGGCGGCGGGTGAGCGCGCTCGGCGTGCTCACGGTGCTTGCGGCGGCTGCGATCTTCGGCCTCGGCCAACTGCTCGTGGGGTCGGGCTCGGGGTCTGTGACGCTCACACCGGTCGCCTCGGCGGAGCCGGTGAGCCTGTTCCGGTCGTCCTCGCCCGAGGAGATCCGCGGCATCCACCTGACCGGCCCGCTGATGACGCTCACCGGGAAGCTCGACTCGTACCTCGCCATGAAGAAGGACGGCCTGAACACGATCGAGCTCGACCTGAAGGACGAGAGCGGCAACGTCGACTTTCAGCGAGGGGCGCCGGCCATCGCGTTGCAGGACGGCGCCGCGCTGCACTACTACGACCCGCAGGAGGTCGTCGGAAAGGTGCACAAGGCCGGCGTGTACCTGATCGGCCGAGTCGTCACCTTCGAGGACCCGATCACCGCCCGGGCCCACCCGGAGCTCGCCGTCCACACGAGCGACGGCTCGCTCTGGCACAACAACGCCGGGCTCGGCTGGCTCAACCCCTATTCGCATGCGGCCTGGAAGTACGACGTCGACGTCGCGGTCGCCGCGGCGAAGGCCGGGTTCGACGAGATCCAGTTCGACTACGTTCGGTTCCCGAGCGACGGGGACATCTCGCTCATCCGTTATCCGGGCAAGCACGCCCAGCCGATGGACGAGACGGTCGCGGCCTTCCTCCGCTACGCGGCGGGGCGCCTGCACCCGCTCGGCGTGCGTGTCTCCGCAGACGTCTTCGGCCTCTCGGCGACGCACGACCTCGGCATCGGGCAGCATCCCGGACAGATCGGCGAAGTGGTCGACGCGATCTATCCGATGACGTACCCGTCGCACTACACCTCCGGCGAGTACAACCTGCCCGACCCGAACGCCGCGCCCGGACCGACGGTCTCGCACTCCCTGACCGACTTCCAGACGCAGCTCAGCGGCGGCCGCGCGGTGATCATCCCGTGGCTCCAGGACTTCTCGCTCGGGCGCACGTATAGGCCCGCCGACGTCGCCGCCCAGATCACGGCGGCGCGCGCCCACCACACGGGCGGCTTCATGCTCTGGAACGCAGCCGGGGTCTACACGCCCCAGGCTCTGCACAGCGGCCCGCCGCCGCCGCTGCCGCCGCTCCCCGCGCCCCAGCTGTAGGGAGCGGTGCGTCGCCAGGCGGCCCGCTATCGTGGGCGACATGGCCATGACACGCGCGATCCGCCTGACGACCAAGATTCCCGGCCCTCGCTCCCGCGAGATCGTCGAGCGGAAGGAGCGCGTGATCGCGAAGCCGATGTCGCTCTACCTGCCGATCGTCGCCGCCGAGGGACACGGATCGACGCTGACCGACGTCGACGGCAACTCGTACCTCGACTTCACGGGCGGCGTCGGC
>DASVIK010000177.1:0-3569 GCA_036382135.1 Candidatus Limnocylindrales bacterium
GACGTGGAGCAGGCGCCGCACGGCTCCCGCCGTGGCGGTCGAGCCGACGATGACGGCCGCGGCGTCGCGCAACAACCGGGCGCGCAGACGTTGCCCGAAGCGCGCGGCGACGGTCGCCTGGTACACGCTGGGCAGCTCCCAGGGCGCGAGGTCGAGGAGCGTGACGACGACCGGCACCGCGGACCCGAGTGGCACCCCTCCGCCGGCCGTGTGATAGACCGTGCCGGCCGCCCCGTCGCGCTCGGAATGCCAGGCGGTCCCGACCGACGCGCTCCGGAGGAGGAACGGATCCACCGTGAGTGAGCCCGCCCCGAGCAGGCTCGTCGGCGGCAGGGCCCGGCGGGAGACGATGGGCAGGTCGACGAGCCCGGCGGCCTCACCCGGATCCGGCAGCCCCGCCTGGAGGATGATCGCGAACGACTCCCCGGCGAGCGGGTCGGCCGCGTAGGCCCCCAAGAGCTCGCGCAGGTAGGACGCGGTCGTCGGCGCCCGCGCGGGTTCCTGGAGGGGACGGACGTCGACGACGACCCGGAGACCGGCGACGACCGGGCCGGCCGGCCGGGGGGCCGAGCCGAGGCGCCCGGTCATCGGGCCGCCGGGCGGCCGCGGAGACGCCGGACGATCGCCTCGAACCGGAGCTGGCAGACGACGACGAGCGCCTCGACGATGATCCGACGGCTCATCTTCGAGAGGCCGACACGCCGGTCGCGGAACGTGATCGGCACCTCGCGGATGCGGGCGCCGACGAGGTCGGCCCGGTACGTCATCTCGATCTGGAACACGTAGCCGCCGGCGTGGATCCCGTCGAACGGGAGGGCCCCGAGGGTCGCCGCGCGCCAGGCCTTGAAGCCACCGGTGAGATCGTGCGGGCCAAGCCCGAGGACGATCCGCGCGAAGAGGCTGCCGCCGCGGCTGACGACGCGCCGGCCCAGGCCCCAGTCGACGACGCCGCCACCGGGCGTGTAGCGCGAGCCGATGACGAGATCTGCCTCGTTGCGCTCGAGCGGGCCGACGAGCGTCGTCAGCGCCGCCGGGTCATGCGACCAGTCGGCATCCATCTGCACGACCGAGCTCGCTCCCCCGTCGAGGGCGACGCGGAACCCGTCGAGGTAGGCCTTGCCGAGGCCCTCCTTCGCCGGCCGGTGGAGGACCCGGATCCGGCGGTCGAACCCGGCGAGCTCATCGGCCCGGCGGCCCGTCCCGTCCGGCGAGCCATCGTCGACGACGAGGAGGGTCGCCGCGGGCAGCACGGCGAGGATGGCCGAGCTGATCGACTCGAGATTCTCGATCTCGTTGTATGTCGGGACGACGACCCAGGTGCCGGCCCCGGGCGCGGCTGCGCCGGCGGCGATGGTCGAGGGATCCGTCATGGTCGGATTGTAGGTGGCGAGGCGGCCTCGATCCGCCGCCCGCTCAGCGGACGACCAGGCCCAGGGCCTGCCGGTTCACGTGACCGCCGGAGTCGACCGCCGCGATCAGGACCGAGGCGGGGCCCTTGCCCGGTCGGACCGGGAACGTCACCCGGTAGCTCCCGTCACTGAGCCGGGTCGCGGTCCGGCTGACGGGAGCGAGCCCCGTCTCGCGGAACGTCACGACGGGCCGGCCGCGCAGCGTCTCGATCGTCCGGAACGCGAGCGTCAGCGTCGTCCCTGCCATGAGCGTGGTGGCCAGCGGCGTGATCAGGTAGGCGCCGGCGAACACGGCCCGGCGCAGCGTCGTCGTCCCGAACGGCGACGTGACGGTGAGGATCGCCGTGTATGAGCCGGGCGCGACGAACGCTCCACCGGTGCCGCGACCGTCCCACGTCCAGCCGTGGGCGCCGGCGGTCACGGTCCGTGCCGCCCACACGCCCCGCACGACGACGCCCCGGGCATCCACGATCGCGAGGCTGACCCGCGCGGTCCGGGTGGTCCGGAAGGTCAGCCGGGATGTCGGCTGGAGCTGATCTCCATCCTGGGGGTCGAATGCCGAGGTGGCCCAACGCAGGAAGCCCGCGCTCCCGTCGACGACCACGGTCCGCTCGACGATGGTCCGGTTCCCGGTCGCGTCGAAGCCGTCGACCCGAACGCGATACGCGCCGTCCGGGACGGTGTGGCCCTTCGCATCGCGCCCATTCCAGGCGATCGTGCCGCCCGCCCGACCGGCGAGCGACCAGCCACGCACGACGCGCGCGCCGTGGCGGACCGAAACAGTCCCGCTGACCGGTTCGCTGCTCGCCCAGTGGAGCACCGCGGAATCGGCCGTCCCGTCGCCGTTGGGCGAGATCGGACTCGGCGACGCCGTCGCGGCGATGACCGGCGGCCGCGCGTCCACGAGGACCGTCCACGCCCGGGCCGCCCAGTTGCCGGCCTGGTCGAGGATGCGCAGGGTGACGCGGTACGTGCCGTCGGCCACGACCGCGCCACTGTCGGCGCGACCATTCCAGGTGAAAAGGACCCGGCTGCCGATCCCCGCGCCGGACCGGACCGACCGGCCGGTGGTCGCCCCGGTCAGCCGGACGACCGAGAAGTTCCATGCCGAACCGCCGGTCGCGCTCAGCCGGAATGCCACGGCCTCGAACCGACCGTCGCCGTTCGGGGAAAGGCGATTCCCAGTCGAGCCCGCGGATGTGACGACCGGCCGCACCCGGTCGAAGACCACCGAGTACCGCGCGATCTGGGCCAGGGTGACCGGTCGGGCCGAGGGCGCCGAATACGTCTTCGTGCCGGCGGTCCCCACGAGCTGCAGCACGTAGCGACCATCGAGCGGCCGCCCGATCCCGGCCAGCGCTCCGTCCCAGTCGTACGTCTGATCTCCAGCTGCCGTCCGAGGCAGCGCCCGCGTGCCGATGAGCGATCCGTCGAGGCGGTACACGCGCAGGCCGATCGTGGACAGCGCCACGTTGTTCCGCCAGGCCAGGTGCACGGAGTCCGCGGAGCGATCGCCGTTCGGCGAGAAGCTCGCCACGGCCCCCGGTGCGCCGGTCCCGATGCGCAGCCCATCGATGGCCGCGTCGATGAGGGTCGCACCCGGGGCCTGGGCGGCCGCGACAAAGCTCGTCGAGGCGCTCCGCGCCGCGACCCAGATCCCGCTCCGGGTGAAGGCCACGGTATTCCACTCGCTCAGCGGGCCGGTCACCTCGTACCAGGTGTAGCCATCCGCGCTGACCGGGCCGCCGATGATCGCGAGGAGCTGGCCGGCCGACAGCGTCGCGACCCCGAGGGCCGACGTGCCGGGCGACACGCGGGCCGAGATGCCGTCCACGCGTACCCGTCCGAACCCGCCCACCGCGAGTCTCGGAGTGCGGGCGAAGCGGGCCGTGACGTCCCAGGCGCCGACGTTGCCGTAGGCGTCCGTGGCCCGGGTGCGGAACGCGTAGCCGTGCCCATCCGCGCCGGGGTACACGTCCGAGGTCAACCGCGTGCCGGATCGCCAGGCGACCCAGGCACCCCCGTCGACCGAGACCTGGACGTCGAAGGAGCGGATCGCCGAGTCGTCCGTGGCGCGCCAGGCGACGACGAAGCCGGCGTCGCCGGTCGTCGGGGGCATGATGGCGATGCCCGCCTCACGTGGCGTCGTGTCATGGAGGA
>DASVIK010000178.1:0-19857 GCA_036382135.1 Candidatus Limnocylindrales bacterium
CGTCTCGCGGACCCGCTCGGCGAGCCGATCGGCGACGCGGGCGGCAGGGCCCTGCGCGATCGGGATCGCGGCCGCATCCGACCCCTCGTTCCCGGCGACGAACGCCCGGATGGACGCGATAGCGTCGAGGGCCGGCCACGACCGCCGGCGGTCCGCGCCGCGCCGCTCGGGCGCCCGGCGGTCGGCGTCGCCGAGGTCGCGGGTCCGCCGCCCAAGGGCGACCGCCTGCGAACGGGCCCGCGGCCGGATGGCGGTCGGCGCACCGTAGCTCGCTTCGGCCGAGATGAAGCGACCGGTGGCGACCGGTGCGAGGTCCGACCCGCCGATCGGGACGGCCACGGGGAGCCGCTCGCCGAGTCGGTCGCGAACCAGGTCGAGGCCGCGGCCGCCGATCGGCATCTCGAGATCGGTAGCGGGCAGGATGGTCCGGGAGCTCGGCACGCCCGGTCGCCGACTGACGAGGGTGGCCTCGAGCATCCGTGTCTCGGGCTGGAGACGCACGACGACGGTGTGGTCGGCGCCCGTCTCCACGTCGAGCTCATCCACGATGGCCTCGACGATCGCGTCGGGCGACATCGATCGCGAGAGCCCCTGGAGGATCCGGGCGACGCTCTCCGCCTCACCGCGCCGGCCCATCTCCCGGCCGCGCACGGCCTCCCGATGGAGGACGGCGGCGAACCCGCCGAGCGTGACGAGGAGGGCGACGAGCCAGTCGGCGGGCTGTCCGTGGTCGAGCACGAGCCGAGCGGCGGCCAGGATGGCCAGGATGAGGAAGGAAGCGGAGAGGGCCCACCATGTCCGCCGGATCCGACGATCCTGCGGTTCTGTGTCGCGCGATGTCCGGGCGGACGGGCCTGCCACGACCTCAAGGATGGCGGTTCCGGCCGGTGGTCGTCCAGTGCGCCGGAGTAGTACCTCCGGGGTACGCTGGTAGCCCTTTCGTACTATCCGCCGGGGACGACCTCGGCGGTGGTCGACGCGGCCGGGCGACGGCGCGCGTGGGCGGGGGCGTGAGGCCGGCCCTCGACCGCCCGGCCGCCTGGCCGGGCCGAACCGTGGCCGCCTGCGCCCTTGGCCCGATACATCGCCCCGTCGGCGGCGGCGATCAGGTCCGGACCGGTCCGCGCGTCGAACGGGAACGTCGCCTGCCCGATCGAGGCCGCCACGGGCACCGAACCGCGAGTCGCGGACTCATAGGCCTGCTCGGTGAATGCGGCGACGATGCGTTCGGCGACTGCCGCGGCCGCCTCCGCGTCGGTGTCCGGCAGGATGACCGCGAACTCGTCGCCGCCGTAGCGGGCCGGGACATCCGAGAGCCGCAGCGACGAGCGGATGAGCTCGGCCGACCAGACGAGGACGCGATCGCCGAACAGGTGACCGAACGTGTCGTTCACGAGCTTGAAGTCGTCCAGGTCGATCATGAGCAGGCTCACCGGCGACCCGGAGCGCTGGGCGCGCACGAGCTCCTCGCCGAGGCGCTCGTGGACGAAGCGGTGATTGTAGAAGCCGGTCAGGTGGTCATGGTCGGCCAGCTTCCGGGCATCCTCGTAGAGCTTCGCGTTCTCGAGTGCCATCGCCGCTTCGTTGGCCATCGAGCGGGCAAGGTCGAGGCGGGCCGGATCGACGCTGCCGGGCAGCCGCGAGATCAGCTCGACCAGGCCGATCGCCTCGCCCTTGGCCACGAGCGGCAGCATCACCATGCGGCGGTCGCCGTGACGGGCGAGCTGGATGACCTCCGCGCGATCGGACGTCGGGTCCTCGACGTCTACGATGACGGTGGTCTTCTCCTCGAGCACCCGTCGTGTCGCCGGGTACTCCGCCAGGGCGAATGAGGGCTCGAGATCCGCGGCGGCGTGGTCCGGGTAGAACCCCCAGCTGAGGATCCGGTCGCCCGCCCGATCCCAGTAGCTGATCAAGCACTGGTCGAAGCCCATGGCGCCGGCGAGATGCTTGGCGATGAGGTCGGCGACCGTGAGCGGGTCGAGGCTGTGGGCCAGCTCGCCGCTCATGTCGAGCAGGCGCCGCAGCTCACCGGCGAGCCCCTGGGCACGCGCGAGCAGGCGGACCGATTCAATCGCCGTCGCGGCATGGTCGGCGAGGATCATGAGGACCGCCAGGTCCTCCTCATGGAACTGGTCGAGGCCGAGTTTCGAGAGCGTGATCGCGCCGGTGACCCGCTCGTCGTAGCGCATCGGGACGACGAGCATCGACTCATCGACCTCGTCCGTCCCGGGGATCGTCGAGCCGCGCGGATCGGCATTGGCATCGGGGATCAGGAGTGGGGTCCCGTGCTCCGCCGCCCAGCCGGTGAAGCCGACGCCGAGCTTCGTCTCGAGGAGCGCCATGTCGACCTGCTCGTACGCCCCGACCGTGCCGGCGAAGGCGATCGGCTTGAGCATGTCGGCTTCGAGGAGGTACACCCGGGCGTTGTGGTAGTCGATGATCCGGCGCGTCTCCTCGACGATGGCCCGACCGACCGACTCGACCGAGTTCTGACGGCTCATCCGTGCCGAAGCCGCCTGGAGGACGCTCATCTGGCCGGCCCGGATCGACGCCTGCTCGAACAGCTCGGCGTTGCTGATCGCGATCGAGGCGTGCGTGGCCAGGGCCCGGACGAACTCGATGTCGGCGTCGGTCCAGTGGTGGGGCTCGTTCGTCACCGCGCTCACGGCGCCGATGACCCGGTCGTGGCCGATGAGCGGGACCACGAGGTCCGCCGCGAACCGGTTCGCCTCGACATACCGGGACCGGAACGCCTGGTCCTCGGGCGGCATCGAGTCGAGGTCGTCGCAGACCCACGGGCGCCCGGTCCGGAACACGTCCCGGAACCAGCCCTCATCGGCGCGGAAGGCCGGTAGGCGATCCGCCACGTCCGGGCTGATCCCCGCGGCCGCCGCGACTTCCAGCCGCCCGTTGCGCAGGATCCGGATCGTCACCGCGTCCACGGCCAGGATCCGACGCGTCTCCCGGACGACGGTCTGGAAGATCTCCGTCCGGTCGAACGTCCGGGTGAGCCGCTCGGCGATCGCGAGGACCGCGTGCATGCGTTCCTGGAGCCGGGCGTCCGCCTCTGCCTCCACCGCCCGGACGATGACGAACCGGGTGATGGCGACGCGGAGGATGACCGCCGCGACGATGAGGATCGAGAGCTCGCTGAGCAGGATGAGATCGCCGAACACCCAGGCCTGGGCGGCGAAGGTCGGCAGCATGGTCACGACGAGCGTGAGGGCGACCGTCACGAGTGCGGGGCGCACCGGCAGGAGGGCGGCCGCCACGAACAGCGGGATGCTCGCCAGGCCGACCGACATGAGACCGCCGGCGGCCTCGGTCATGATCGAGTAGGCGAGCAGCGCGAAGACTGCGAGAGGCGTGGACGAGAAGGGCAGGCTCGTGGGTGCCCCGACGCCGACGACCGTGCGGGCGCGGACCACCGAGCGCCGCAGGGAGGACCAGCGCCCGTCGGAGGCGCGACGCCCGGCGCCGCGAGTGGTCGGGCCTGTGCGCGGGAGGCGATCGAGGACGCCGATGGCGGGCAGGGCCGTATGCTGACCTGCCGGCTCTGGCACCGGGCGATCGGGCTGCGCGCTCATATCCGTCAGAGGGTCCCATGACCATGGTCTGGGAACGCCTCCACGGTGGTACCGTCGTGGAGGGTCGAACGTACCGTCCCACGTTCGAGTCGGTGCGCCGGCGCGCCGTCCTCGACCGGTCCGCCGGGTTGCGATGGCCGCCGCTCGCCGACTACACTCGCCCGGGTTCCCCGCGGTCGGCGATTTCGTCGCGCTCGCCGGGGGGTGCCGTCCCAGGTCGCGATCGGAGGGATCAGCTCCCGGTGGACACCGGACCCAGTACCCGCGGCGCCCGAGCCCGGATGGGCGGCGCCACGGCCAGGCCCCAGGTCCGCGCCCGCTAGGGCGGTCGAGCGCCACCCGGCATGCCCGGGTGGTCCCGCCACCCGTGGGCCGGAACCGCCCGCGAGGTGGCAGATGCTGTACCTGAGCCAGGCGATCGGCCGGCCGGTACGTGACCTTCACAACGAGGACATGGGTGAGGTCGCGGACCTCATCGTGGCCGTCGGCGACCGCTATCCGCCGGTGACCGGTCTCGTGGTCAAGACCGACCAGCGGCGCATCTTCGTGCCCTGGGCGTCGGTCGGCTCGCTCGACACGAGCGGAGCGAAACTCCGCACGGCGACGATCGACATCGGCAAGTTCCACCAGCGGCCAGACGAGATCCTCCTGCGCGCGGACCTCATGGACAAGCAGATCGTCGACATCGACGGGCGCAAGGTCGTGCGCGTCAACGACCTCCGCCTCGACGAGGTCGGCGGGGCCCTTCACCTCGTGGCGGTCGACGTCGGCGGGGCCGGCCTGCTCCGGCGGCTCGGCGTCGAGGGACCGTACCGGACGATCGCCCGCAACCTCCGCCTCGCCGTGCCTGAACGCTACATCGACTGGGAGGATGTCGACCCGGTCGAGACGTCGATCGCCTCGATCAAGCTGCGCGTGCCGCATGCGGGCCTGGCCGAGCTCCATCCGGCCGACCTTGCGACGATCATCGACCAGCTCGCGCCGCGCGACCGGGCCGGGGTCCTCGCCTCGCTTGACGACGAAGCCGTGGCCGACGCGATCGAGGAGATGGAACCCGAGACACAGGTCGACGTGATCGAGGATCTCGAGCCCGGGCGCGCGGCCGACATCATCGAGGAGATGAGCCCGGACGACGCGGCCGATCTCGTCGCGGACCTGGACCAGGACACGCGCGACGAGATCCTCGCCCTCATGGAGAAGGACGAGCTCGAGGAGGTCCAGGAGCTGCTCGGTTACCCGGAGGACAGCGCGGGCGGAGTCATGACGACGGAGTTCATCGCCCTCGACGAGCACCTGACGGCCGGTGGGGCCATCGACCGGCTGCGCGAGCTCGAGCCGGACGCCGAGACGATCTACTACGTGTACGTCACCGATGACGACGGCAAGCTCGTCGGTGTCCTCTCGCTGCGGGACCTCATCGTCGCGGCGCCCGACATGACGATCTCGGCGGTCATGATCCGCGAACCGGTCGTCGTGCACGTGCTGGCAGGCCAGGACGAGGTCGCCGAGGTCGTTGCCCACTACAACCTCCTGGCCGTCCCGGTCGTGGACGACGATCGCCGCATCGTGGGGATCGTCACGGTCGATGACGCGATCGACACGGTCATCCCGACGGCGTGGAAGAAGCGTCTGCCGCGCATCTTCAGCCGCTGAGGGCCGGGAGGATGACGGGGCCCATGGACGAGCAGCCGGGGAATCCCCGACGCAGCTTCGTGCCGCCCCGGCTCAACCCACGCCAGGCGGACGCGGTCGCGGCGGCCTCCGCGGCCAAGCGGAAGTCGTCGACGCGGCGGCCGCAACGGCCCAGGGTCCGGGTCCTCCGGCCATTCCGGCGCCTGCCCGCCTGGCGAGTGCGGATCGTCGCCGTCCTCGCGGTCCTCGGCCCCGGCCTCGTGAGCGGTTTCGCCGACAACGACGCCGGCGGGATCACGACGTACTCCCTCGCCGGGGCGCGCTGGGGGTACTCACTCCTGTGGGTCATCCTGGCCAGCCAGGTCGTGTTGTTCTTCACCCAGGAGGTGGGCGCTCGCCTTGGCCTGGCGACCGGCAAGGGGCTCATGGGCCTCATCCGCGAGCGGTATGGCGTCCGCTGGGGCGCCTTTGCCGTCCTCACCATGCTTCTCGCCAACCTCGGCTCCACGGTCGCCGAGTTCGCGGGCATCGGATCGGCGCTCAGCCTGTTCGGGATCCCGCCCCAGATAAGCGCGGCCGTTGCGGCCGTGGCCGTGATCGCGTTCCTCGCACTCGGCAATTACAGTCGAGTGCAGTACCTGTTCGTTGCCGTGGGTATCCTCGTCTCGGTCGCGTACGTCATCTCGGCCTCCCTCTCGCAGCCGGACTGGGGCGCCGCACTGAACGCCCTTACCGTGCCCCAGCTGTCGTCGTCGCCGGTCTACTGGCTCGCCGTCGTTGGGACGGTGGGGACGACGATCACGCCATGGGGCCAGGCATTCATCCAGTCATACGTCGCCGACAAGCGGCTGCGGGCCGAAGACCTGATGGCCAGCCGCCTGGACGTCTTCTTCGGAGCGCTCCTGACCAATGTGATCGCGGCGTTCATCCTCATCGCCTGCGCCGCGACGCTGTGGGAGCACGGTCAGACCACGATCACGAGCGCGGCCGACGCGGCCCGGGCCCTGACGCCGCTCGCCGGCGCGAGCGCGAGCGTCCTCTTCGGCGTCGGACTACTCGGTGCCTCATTCCTCGGGCTCGGGGTCGTCCCACTCACCAGCGCGTACTCGACCTGCGAGGCGTTCGGCTGGGAGACCGGGGTGAGCTGGAACTGGCGCGAGGCGCCTGCCTTCTACGGTCTCCTCGCGTTCTTCATCGGGTTCGCGGCGCTCTTCGTGATGATCCCGAACCTGCCACTCATCCAGGTGATGTTCACGGCGCAGGTCGTCAACGCCCTCCTGCTGCCGTTCATCCTGATCTTCGTGATGCTCATCGCAGCCGACCGTAAGACGCTCGGGCCCCTGGCGAGCGGCCGGTTCCTGCTCGCGGTCGGCTGGACGGCGACCGTCGTGCTCATCGCGTTGTCGCTGATCCTGCTCGTGACCAGCGTGTTCGGGTCGTAGGGCAAGACTCCCGAGCGACGGCGCCGCGGTGACGCGGCGCAAGCCGACCGGGCTCCCGAGCGAAGGCGGGCTAGACTCCCGAGCGAAGCGCCGGGGTGGACCCGGCACGGCGCCGCCGCTTCGCGGCGGCGCTACATCATCACGAGGCCGCCGTCGACGGCGAGCACCTGGCCGGTGATGAACGCGGCTTCGTCCGAGGCGAGGAAGGCGACCGCCGCGGCGATCTCGTCGGCCGTCCCGAAGCGGCCCAGCGGCGTCCGGTTGGTGATCTCGGCCATGAGCGCCTCGGGCAGGTCCTGGGTCAGCTCGGTCAGCACGAAGCCGGGCGCGACGGCATTGGCGGTGATGCCACGCGAGGAGAGCTCGCGGGCGGTCGCCTTGGTCAGGCCGATGAGACCGGCCTTCGCGGCGCTGTAGTTGGCCTGGCCGGTCTGGCCCGCCTGGCCCGAGACGCTCGTGATGTTGATGATCCGCCCGGACCGTGCCTTGAGCATCGGCCGGGTGACGGCCTTGATCGTGTAGAACGCGCCGAACAGGTTCGTCTCGAGCACCTCGCGCCACGCCTCGATGCTCATCCGCATGATGAGGTCGTCCCGGGTGATGCCCGCGTTGTTGACGAGGATGTCGACCCGGCCGAACGCGGCCAGGGCGGCCGCGACGACGGCCTCGGCCGCCACCGGATCCGAAACGTCGCCCTGGACGGCGAGCGCACGCCGCCCGAGCGCCTCGACGGCGGCCGCGGTCTCCTGGGCCGCCGCCTGGTTGCCCCGGTAGCTGAACGCGACGTCGGCGCCCTGGCCGGCGAGACGCAGGACGATCGCCCGGCCGATGCCGCGGGATCCGCCGGTGACGATGGCGATCTTCCCGGTCAGGTCGATCACGCGCCGACCTCCGCATGGCTCGCCCGTGCCGGTTCGCCCGGGACCACGTCGTCGAGGTCGAGCTCGTGGCCGCCGACGGGCGTCGCCATGAGGGCGGCCAGGGCGGGCGGGATCGGGTCGACCGAATCCCAGTCGACCGGCGGCCGGATGTGGACGTCCTCGGCCCGGATGCGTTCGTCCACGCCGACGGACCGGGCGGGGTCGGCGGTCCATTCGATGGCCACGGCGCCACTCGTGAAGCCGGCCCCGAAGGCGACGATGACGATGTGGTCGCCGACCTTCACCCGACCGCTGTCGACGGCTTCGGCGAGGGCGATCGGGATGGACGCCGCCGAGGTGTTCCCGTAGCGGTCGACGTTGACGAACATCCGCTCCATCGGCAGGTCGAGGCCCTTCGCCACCGCCTCGATGATCCGGATGTTCGCCTGATGGGGGATGAACAGGTCGATGTCGGCCGGCGTCAGTCCGGCCTTTTCGACCGCGGCGAGTGCCGTGGAGGCCAGCGTCCGCGTGGCGAACCGATAGGTCTCCTTGCCCTCCATCCGGATGTGATGCTCGCCACGGGCGATCGTGCCGTCCGATGACGGTGCCTTCGAGCCGCCGCCCGGCAGCCAGATCATGTACGCGCCGGACGGCTCGGTCGTCAGCTCGATGCCGAGGCCGCCGCCCGGCTCGTCTGACGCCGACAGGACGACCGCTCCGGCCCCATCGCCGAAGAGGATGCACGTGTTGCGGTCCGTGTAGTCGAGGAACCGGGTCAGCGTCTCGGCCCCGATGACGAGGGCATGGCGGGCCATGCCGCTCGTGACATGGGCGTGGGCGGAGGCATAGCCATAGACGAAGCCCGAACACGCCGCCGCGACGTCCATCGCCGCCGCCCGGGTGTTCCCGATCGCCTCCTTGACGAGGGCCGCCGTCGAGGGCATCCAGTAGTCGGGGGTGAGCGTGCCCACGAGGATGAGATCGATGTCCTCGGGCTCGAGCCCGGCGACGGCGATCGCCCGGAGGCCCGCCACGGCGGCCATCGACGCGGTCGTCTCGTGCGCGGCGGCGACCCGCCGTTCGCGGATGCCGGTCCGGCTCCGGATCCACTCGTCGGACGTGTCGACCATCCGCTCGAGGTCGGCATTGGTCAGGACCTGGGACGGCGCGTAACGCCCCCACCCGGTGATGTGGGCCTGGCGCAATCCGGGGGTCGGTCGGTCGGCGCGGGAAGCGGTCACAGCGGCTCCACCTCGATGAGTGGTTGCTTGGCCTTGACGAGCGACCCCGTCTCGGCCACGACGCGCACGACGCGACCGGCGAGGTCGCTCTTGATCTCATTGAAGAGCTTCATCGCCTCGATCAGGCCGATGACGGTGCCCACGGCGACCTCGCTGCCGGCCGCCACGAACGGCGCCGAGCCGGGAGCCGGCGACGTGTAGAAGATGCCGGTGAGGGGCGCTTTGACCGACGGGCGCTCGGGCGGGCCCGCGGCGTCGCTCGCGACGACTCCGGCCGGCACGGCAGGGACGGCCGCGACAAGGCCGCCGGGCAGCAGGGCCGAGGGCTTGCGCAGCACGAGGCCCGTCCCGCCGGACTCGACCTCGAGCTCGGCCAGGTCGCTCCGGGCGAGAAGGACGGCGAGCCGGTCGATGAGTGCCAGGAGCGAGGCGTCGCCGTCGCCGAGGCGGGCAAGCAGGGCGGGATCGGGCGCCTCGGCCGGCGGCCCGGCGAGGCCGGCCGCAGGTGCGTCGTGTGCATCCATCGTGCCGGTCGGCTCGTGCATCCCGGTCGGCTCCGTCGGCTCGGTCATCCGTCCCACCGCCGGAACACGAGCGCGCTGTTCTGGCCGCCGAAGCCAAAGGCGTTGCTCAGCGCGATGTCGACCCGCAGGGAGCGCGCCGCGCCGGTCACGATGTCGAGCCCCTCGGCGTACTCGTCGGGGTCGTCGAGATTGATCGTCGGCGGCACGCAGCCGGTGCGGATCGTCATGATCGTCACGATCGCCTCGATCGCGCCGGCGGCGCCCAGCGTGTGGCCGATCATGCTCTTGTTCGCGGTGATGGGGACGGCCGGGGCGCGGTCGCCGAAGAGCGTCCGGATCGCCTGGAGCTCGGCCTTGTCGCCCTCCGGCGTGGACGTCGCGTGGGCGTTGACGTGGTCGACCTGGTCGGGCGTGAGGCCGGCCTTCTCGAGCGCCCGGCGGGCGGCCCGGACCGCGCCGATCCCGCCGGGGGCGGGCAGCGTGATGTGCGCCGCGTCGGCCGTGGCCCCGTAGCCCACGATCTCGGCCAGTGGCTCCGCGCCGCGGGCCAGGGCGTGCTCGAGCGCCTCGAGGACCAGGACGCCGGCACCCTCCCCCGCCACGAACCCGTCGCGGCCCTTGTCGAACGGCCGCGACGCGGCCGCGGGGTCGTCGTTGCGGGTGGACAGGGCGCGCATCGCGCAGAAGCCGCCGACGAGTGGCTCGAAGATGCCGGCCTCGGTGCCGCCGGCGAGCATGACCTCGGCGTCCCGGCGCCGGATCGTCTCCCAGGCCTCGCCGATGGCGTGGCCGCCCGTGGCACAGGCGGAGACGACGGCGAAATTCGGCCCGAGGGCGCCCGTGTTGATCGCGATCTGCCCGGCCCCGACGTTGGGGATGGACATCGGGATGAAGAACGGGCTGATCCGGTCGGGGCCGCGCGTGGCGCTGATCGTGATGTTGTCGGTCAGGGAGCCGACACCGCCGAGGCCGGTGCCGAGGATGACCCCGGTGGCCTCGGCCAGGGCGCCTTCGAGGCGCTCGGGCAGTCCGGCCGAGTTCATCGCCTCGCGCGCCGCGACGAGCCCGAGCGCGATGTAGCGGTCGGTCCGGCGCAGCTCTTTGCGGTCGAGGACATGGCTGGCGTCCAGGTCCTGGACCTCCGCCGCGATCCGCGACGTGACCCGCGACGGGTCGAACGCCGCGATCGGGCGGACGCCGCTGCGGCCGGCCGCCATCCCGGCCCACGTGCTCGGGACGTCGTTGCCGAGGGCGGTCACGGTGCCCATGCCGGTCACGACGACGCGTCGCGGCGTCGGATCGGTCATCGGACGAGCTTCCCGGTGCGGATCGTCGCCGCGCGGTAGATGTCACCCGGCAACCCACGCGCCGAGAGCGCGTCGCTCACCGCCATCGTGTCGAACGTCGCCCGCCGGATCTCGGTCCGGACCGCCTCGCCGTCGATGTCGATGAGCGCCCAGGACGCCGTCGGATCGCCGTCGAAGACGTAACCGGCCGAGCCGCCGTTGATGATCTGCTTGAAGCCGAAGTCGCGGCCCTCGGGCAGGTGGGTGTGGCCGCAGCAGATGAGCCGGGCGTCGGTGCGCGACAGCCGTTCGATCGTGACCGACGCGTCGAGGCCCATATCGAAGCCGGCCGTCTGGGAGCCCGGCGACGCATGGGTCGCGAGGACGAGCATCTCGTCGATCCGCAGCCGCCGTTCGGCCGGCAGGCGACGGAGCCAGTCCAGCCGCTCCTCGCCCAGCGTCTCGTGTGCCCATTCGGCCGCATAGCGGATGGCGTCCGGGATCCCGTCGGTGTACGAGGGGTAGGCCGCCGCGTAGTCGAAATCGGCGACCGCGATGTCGGTATTGCCCTGGACGACCATCGCGCCGTCGGCTTCGAGCTCGCGGATCCCGTCCACGGCGCCGGCCGGGTCCGGGCCGTTGAGGACGAGGTCGCCGGCGATGAGGATCGCATCGGGCTTCGCGGCCTTGATCGCCGTCCGCACGGCGGCCAGCGCGAGCGCGTTGCCGTGGACGTCCGAGAAGAGCGCGATGCGGGTGCTCATCGAAGCACCGAGGCATCCGGGATGATGAACGTGAGCGTCGCCTCGCAGGCCACCTCGCCGTCGACCGTCGCGACCGCCCGGCCGCGCCCGAACCGGCGCCCGAGCTTCTCCATCGTGACCTCGAGACGGAGCGTGTCGCCGGGCGCGACGACCCGCTTGAAGCGGCACTCCTCGATGCCGGCGAACAGCCCGATCCGCTCCCCGAACCCCGGCTGCTTGGCGACGTAGACCGCCATCGTCTGGGCGAGCGCCTCCACCTGGAGGACCCCGGGCATCACCGGCAGGCCCGGGAAATGGCCCTGGAAGAACCATTCCGTGGCGGTCACCGCCTTGAGCCCCACGATCCGCGCCGCCGCCGGGTCGTACTCGACGATCCGGTCGACGAGGAGGAACGGCCAGCGATGCGGGATGAGCCCCTCGATCTCGCGCGTCGTGTGGACCGGCCCGGCCCCCTGGGCGCCCGGCTGGTCGGCGCCGGATCCGGCGGGTGTCGGCGCGGTGGTCGTTTCGGTCACAGGGTGCTCCGTGCGGTCAGGGATGAGTGTGCACTGGTGTCGGTCGGGCATGCGGCGAACGCGTGCAGCCCTGCACGGCGAGGACGTCCTCTCCGGCGCTCCCCGCCGGCGCCCGTTGCGATCGGCTCACGGTCGGCTGGCGGCCGCGAGGAACGCCGCGCTGCCGATCCGATCGAGCACGTTCGTCGTCATCCGGCCCTCCAGGAACGCGTCGTTGGACAAGATCGCCTGGTGGATCGCGATGTTCGTCGTCAGGCCTTCGATGAGCAGCTCGTCGAGGGCCACCCTCGCCCGGGCGATGGCCGTCGGCCGGTCGTGGGCCCAGACGATGAGCTTGCCCAGGAGCGAGTCGTAGAAGGGCGGCACGTCGTAGCCGGCGTAGAGATGCGAGTCCATCCGGATCCCGGGGCCGCCGGGCACGACGAAGCGCTCGACGGTCCCGGCCTGGGGCCGGAAGTCGGCGGTCGGATCCTCGGCGTTGATGCGGAACTCGATCGCGTGCCCGCGCATCGCCACGTCGGCCTGGGTGAAGGTGAGGGGCTCGCCGGCGGCGATCCGGATCTGGGTCGTGACGAGGTCGATGCCGGTGAGCATCTCGGTGACCGGGTGCTCCACCTGGATGCGGCAGTTGATCTCGATGAAGTAGAAGTCGCCGGCGCCGTCGACGAGGAACTCGAGCGTGCCGACGTTCTCGTAGCCGGCCGCGACCACGGCGCGCAGCGCCCGCTCGCAGAGGTCGGTCCGGGCCGCCGCGTCGAGGGCCGGCGTCGGCGCCTCCTCGAGGATCTTCTGATGGCGCCGCTGGACGGAGCAATCGCGCTCGCCGAGATGGACGCCGTGGCCGTACCGATCGACCGCCACCTGGACCTCGACGTGGCGATTGTTCTCGAGCCACTTCTCGAGATACAGCGAGTCGTCACCGAACGCCGAGCGGGCCTCCGAGCGGCAGATCTTGAGCGCCGTCTCGAGCTCGCGGGCCGTCCGGACCATGCGCATGCCCTTGCCGCCCCCGCCCGCCGACGGCTTGATGAGGACCGGGAAGCCGATCCGGGCCGCCTCGTCGAGGGCATGCGCGTCGTCGCGCAGGAGGCCGTTGGAGCCCGGGATGGTCGGCAGGCCGTACCCGGCCAGGAGGCGCCGACTGCCTTCCTTGGAGGCGAAGCGCTCGAGGACCTGGGGCGACGGGCCGATGAACGTAAGGCCGTGGGCCCGGACGACCTCGGCGAACCCCTCGTCCTCGGACAGGAAGCCGTAGCCGGGATGGATGGCGTCGCAGCCGGTCACGAGCGCGGCGCTGATCACGGCCGGCGCGAGCAGGTAGCTCCGCTTCGCGTCGGCCGGTCCGATGCAGATCGCTTCGTCGGCGAGCTGGACGGGCAGGCTCTCCCGATCGGCCTCGCTGTACGCCACCACCGCCGAGATGCCGAGCAGGCGGCACGCGCGCAGCACCCGCAAGGCGATCTCGCCACGATTGGCGATGAGGATCTTCTCGAACATCAGGCGTCACCCGCCGGCGCAGGCGCGCTGGCGAGCTCGAGGCGGACGAGCTCCTGGCCGTACTCGACGGCCTCGCCCGATTCGACGACGGTCGCCCCCACCCTGCCGTCGACGGGGCTCACGACCTCCTGGCGAACGCCCAGGACGTCGACGAAGCCGAGCCGGTCGCCGGCCCGGACGCGTGTCCCGGGCCGCATCTCCGGTCGGGGCTGGAAGATCCCGACGGCCGGCGACGTCGCGACCGCCCGGTTGGGATCGCGGCGCGGCTCGGAACCGGGGCGCCCCGGGCCGATGGCCGCCAGGGTCGACGACCCGTCCCGGAGGGCGGCCGGCCGGTGGCTCTCGACTGCGGCCGGTGCGTGGCCGTGCCCGGCGTGGCCGGGCTGGGGGCGCGACGGGCGATCCGTGGAGCGGCGGCCATGGAGCGGCCCGTCGGTCGCCCCGTCGGTACGCCGGAGGCGCACCTTCCAGGCGCCCTCGCGGATCTCGATCTCGCCCAGGTCGCTCGCGCCGAGCTTGGCGACGAGCGCCGGCAGGAGGTCCTCGGCCAGCCGGTCGATCGCGGCGTGGTCGGCCAGGCGGGCCGAGCCGTCGGCGTCGCGGGCCCGGGCGGCGGCAGCCCGACGTTCTGTTCGGCGGCGCTCGTCCGCCATCTAGACCTCCCCCCGGGCCGGCGGCTGGGAACCGCCGCGGCCCGGCCCGAGGAAGCCACGCAGCCGATCGGTGAAGCCCGGCCGGTCCGGAGGCGGGGGCGGCGCCGGCTCGCTCACGACCGTGAATGCACCGAGGGCCCGATAGCGCCGGTAGCGCGCCTCGACGAGCTCGTCGAGCGGGATCCGGCCAAGGGCGTCCAGCTGGGCGACGATGACGGACTTCAACCGCCGCGCGGTCTCGGCGGGATCGGTCTGGGCGCCGCCGGCCGGCTCCTCGACGACGATGTCGACGATCCCCAGGGCGTGCTGGTCGGCGGCGGTCATCTTCATCGCGACCGCCGCGGTCGAGGCCTGGTCAGGGCTCCGCCACAGGATCGCGGCGCAGCCCTCGGGGCTGATGACGCTGTAGACGGCGTTCTCGAGGGCCAGCACGACGTCCCCGACGGCGATCGCGAGCGCGCCGCCCGAGCCACCCTCGCCGGTGATGACCGCGACGATCGGCGTCCGCAGGCGGGTCATGAGCCCGATCGAGCGGGCGATGGCGTCGGCGATGCCGCGCTCCTCGGATTCGGGGCCGGGGTGCGCGCCGGGCACGTCGATGAAGGTGACGACCGGCAGGCCGAAGCGCTCGGCCAGCTCCATGAGCCGCATCCCCTTGCGGTAGCCCTCCGGGTGGGGCATCCCGAAGTTGCGCCGGATGTTCTCCTCGGTCTCGGCGCCCTTCTGCTGGCCCAGGACGACCACGCGACGGCCGTCGATGCGGGCGAATCCGGCGACGATCGCCGCGTCGTCGCCGAAGGCGCGATCGCCGTGCAGCTCCACGAACTCGTCGGCCATCGCGGCGATGAGCTCGAGCGTGTGCGGGCGCTTGACGTTGCGGGCGAGCTGGACCCGGGCCCAGACGGCATCGCGCGGGTCGGCCGGCTCGGTCGGCTCGGCCTCCCGCCGGGCCTCCGCGCGCCTGGCCTCCTCGCGCGCCGAGCGACCGCGCAGCCGGTCAACCACGCCTGGTCTCCCGGTCGGTGGCGCTCGGGAGCGGTCCGGTCCCGATCGACTCGTCCGCCCCATCGGGCCCGTTCGGTGACGACCCTCCGTTCGGGGAGGCCGGCTCGGAATCGGGGATGACCCGCTCGGCGAGGGCCGTCAGGAAGGACAGGGGTCGGAATGCCGGCACCGTCACGGTCTCGACGCTCTCGACGCCGAAGCCCGCCGGCACGAGATAGCGCAGCAGGCGGGCGATCTCGTCGCGGAGCTCGGACCGGCTCACGACTCGGTCGAGGAAGCCGTGCTCGTAGAGGAATTCCGAGCGCTGGAAGCCGGGCGGCAGCTCCGAGGCGATCGTGCCGGCCTGCACGCGAGCGCCGGCGAACCCGATGAGCGCGTTCGGCTCCGCGAGATTGATGTCGCCGAGCACGGCGTAGGACGCGAACACGCCACCGGTCGTGGGATCGCTCAGGATCGAGATGAACGGCACGCCTTCGGCCCGGAGGCGCTCGAGCGCCGCGACCGTCTTGGCGAGCTGCATGAGCGCGAACGTACCCTCCTGCATCCGGGCGCCGCCCGACGCGGAGACGATGATGAGCGGGACGCGCATCTCGACGGCCGCTTCCGCCGCGCGGGTGACCTTCTCGCCCACGACAGCGCCCATCGAGCCGCCCATGAACGCGAAGTCCATGACGCAGATCGCGACTGACCGTCCGTCGAGCCGGCCGATCCCCCAGACCGCCGCGTCGCGCATGCCGGTCGCCGCCTGGGCCGCCGCCACGCGGTCCGGATACGGCTTCTGGTCGACGAACTCGAGCGGGTCCACCGATTGGAGGCCCGCATCGCGCTCCTCGAACGTGTCGGGGTCGAGGAGCAGTCCGAGCCGGGCGCCGGCCGACAGCCGGAAATGATGGCCGCACGTCGGACAGACCCGGAGTGCCTTGTCGAGCTGGCGGTTGAAGAGCATCTCGTCGCACGACGGGCACTTGGTCCACAGGTCGGGCGGATAGGTCTCGCGCCGGCCGCGGAAGCTCGGCAGCTTGATCGGCATCAGTCGAGCCGTTCGGGCGGCGAGCCGGGCTCGTGGGCGAGCCGGCCCTGGCCGACGCCGCGCACGGCGCGGGCCAGCGGAGTGAGCGGGCGGGCTCGCCGCCACGCGACGTAGGCAGCGGCCCCGGCGATCGAGATGGCGGCCGAGGTCAGGGCTCCGCCGATGAGCAGCGGCCGGCCACGGCCGTGGACCTCCGCATCGCCCGTCGGGTCGGCATCGACCGGCCACGACCCGATCTCGTCAGCCGGATCGTCCGGGGATCGCGCGGGGTCCGTACCACCCCGCCGGGCGGTCGAGGCCTCGGCGCCGGCCGCCATCGCCAGCCGCAGGCGGGCCGCCGCTTCGGCGAGCCGGGCGGCGAGGCGCTCCTCGAACCGGAACGACGGATGGACCCGGTCGAGATCCGCGGCGAGGCGCGCCGCGACGGCGCGGATGGCGGGGTCCAGGGCGGCCGCGGTGGGCGCGTCGGTGGCGTGGCGCTCGCGGGCCGCCAGCAGGGCGTCGAGATAGAGATCCGTCAGGAGCGCGTCGGCTTCGGCGCGTTCGCTCGGCGGCGGGCTCATCGCTCCCGTCCGCCGAGGTCGCGGGCAACGCTGCGCAGGGCCCGGGGGATGAGCACCCGCACGGCCCCTTCGGATCGACCGAGCACGCCGGCGATCTCGGCCGTGGACATCTCCTCGACGAAGCGCAGGACGACCGCCCGGCGGCGATCGCCGGGCAGGCGCCCGACGGCAGCCCAGGCCGTGGCAGCGTCCGCACGCGCCGCCGCGTCGCCCTCGACGTCCAGCGGGTCGTGGACCACGGCGGCAGCCTCGAGGGGCACCTCCGGGCGGCGCCGGTGGGCACGGCGCTGGTTGGCGACGACGTTGCGGGCGATCCGGAACAGCCAGACCCGGAACGTCGACGCACCTTCGCCGTCGGCCGGCTGCGCCCGCTCCTCGAACCGCCCGAGGTTGGTCAGGGCGAGGAGGAACGTGCGCTCGGTCGCATCCTCGGCGTCGTGGTGGTCGCCGAGCTCGTAGTACGCGTACGAATACACCTGGGCGAGATACCTGCGGTACAAAGGCTCGAAAGCGGAGAGGTCCCGGCGGGCCGCCTCAACGAGCGCGCGATCGCGATCGAGGTAGGCGACGCGCGAGCGCCCTGGTTCTTGGTCAGCGCTCATTCTTCCAAACACCGGACGAGCCATGGTGTTACAGCCCGGCCCGGACCGGCGTGTGGCCAACGTCGGCCGCATGGCCGGCGGGGTCGTCGAGCCGGAGGTGGCGGATCTCGCCGCTGAACACGGAGCGGCGGCCGCCCGGGCCGCCCGGATCGGCGACCACGAGCGCACCCGACGCGGGATCGACGCCGAGGGCGCGGACGACCTCCGCCGAGCCGTCGGCCTGCTCGAGACGCACGATCCGCCCGGTCGTGAGCTGGCGATCGAGCCAGTCCTCGCGGTCGAAGCGCCCCGCGCGCAGCGCGACGACCGCCGGCTCGAGCCGGGCGATGAACGCGTCGAGGAGGCCGTCCCGATCGATCGACCGGCCGCCGGAGATCTCGTGGAGGCTGGTCATGGAGTCCGCCAGGTCGAGCGGGAAGTCCGACGCCGGCCAGTCGACGTCGATGCCGAGCCCGATCGTGGCCCGCGGCTCGGCCGTGCCGAGACCGTCGGTCTCACCGAGGAGGCCGGCCAGCTTGCGCGGGTGGCCCGCCCGAGGGTCGGCGGACCCGCCGTCCTCGACGACGAGGTCATTCGGCCACTTGAACCGGATCGAACGGGCGGCCAGGCCGGCCACGTCCTCCGCGGCGTGGGCCATCGCGAGCGCGACAAGCGCGGCGAGTCGCCAGGCGCGATCGGGGGCCAGCCAATCGGGCCGGAACCCGAGCGACAGGAGGAGCGCGGCGCCGCTGGGGGCGACCCACGTCCGGCCGGCCCGCCCGCGCCCCGCCGATTGCCGGTCGGCGACGGCGAAGCAGACCTCGGGCTCGCCCTCGGCCAGCCAGCCGCGGACGATGTCGTTGGTCGAGCCGACGACCGCGAACCGCTCGCGACGCCCGATGACCGGTCCGCCCTCCCGACGTTCGGGCCGCGCGGACAGGGCGCCGGGCAGCGTGCCGCTCACGCGGCCCTCGTCACGAGGCGGCCTGAACGGTGGCCGAACCGGCCGCTGGCGCCTCGCTGACCTGGTCGGGCAGCTCGAGCTCGAAGGCCGCGTGCAGCGCCCGGACCGCGATCTCGACCTGGTCCTCCGCGATCATCGTGGTGATCCGGATCTCCGAGGTCGTGATCATCTCGATGTTCACGCCGGCATCCGCCAGGGTCCCGAACATCCGGGCGGCGTAGCCCGGCGCGTTCTGGATCCCCGCCCCCACGATGGAGACCTTGGCCACGGCGGAATCGGTCGTCATCTCGCGGAAGCCGAGGTCGCGCACGACCGGCTCGAGCAGCCGCTTGGCGCGGGCGAGCTCGACCCGCGGGATCGTGAACGACAGGTCCGTGGCGCCGTGGTGACCGACGTTCTGGACGATCATGTCGACGTTGATGCCCGCCTCGGCGAGCGGCTCGAACACGGCACGGGCGACACCCGGCCGATCCGGCACCTCGACCAGCGTCACCTTGGCCACGTTCCGGTCGTGGGCGAGACCCCGGACCTTGTTGCGCTGCTCCACGAGCGGATCCTCCGCGATGCGGGTGCCCGGAGCGTCCTCGAAGGAGCTCAGGACCTCGATGACGACGTCGTTGACCCACGCGAGCTCGACGGCCCGGGTCTGCATGACCTGGGCGCCCTGGTGGGCGAGCTCGAGCATCTCTTCGTAGCCGATGACCGGCAGCTGCCGAGCGGCCGAGACGATCCTCGGATCGGCGGTGTAGATCCCGCGGACGTCCGTGAAGATCTGGCAGCGGTCGGCGCCGAGGCGCGCCGCCAGGGCCACAGCCGTCGTGTCCGACCCGCCCCGGCCCAGGGTGGTCGTCTCGCCCTCGTCGCGGGCGGCCTGGCTGACGCCCTGGAAGCCGGCGACGATGACGACCTTGGCCGCGTCCAGCTCGGCGTGGACGCGGCGTGGATCGATGCCGGCGATGCGTGCCCGGCCGTGGCGCCCGTCGGTCTCGATGCCGGCCTGGGCCCCCGTCAGCGAGATGGCCGGGATGCCGAGGGCATGGAGGGCCATCGAGACGAGGGTCGCGCTCTGGTGTTCGCCGGTGGCGAGCAGCACGTCGAGCTCACGTGAGTCCGGATCGTCCGTGATCGCCGCGGCCAGCTCGAGCAGCTCGTCGGTCGTGTCGCCCATCGCGGAGACGACGACCACGAGGCGCGAACCGGCGGCGCGCTCGCGGGCGATCCGCCGCGCCACCCGGCGGATCCGGTCGGCATCGGCGAGCGAGGAGCCGCCGAACTTCTGGACGACGAGCGGCGCAGGCATCCGGGTGAGTTTACCAGCGGGCCGGTGCAGGACTCCCGAGCACGCTCCGAAGGAGCTCGTCCGGATCGGCGAGGTCCGGGAGTCCGTGCGCCGTGTCACCGCGGCGCCTTCGCTCGGGAGTCCTGCCCGGGCCACCCCGGCGCCTTCGCTCGGGAGTCCTGCCCGGGCCACAAACGAAAGCGGCGGGGCGTGAGCCCCGCCGCTTCCTTGTCGGTTCGCGATTCGCGACTAGTTGTCGCTGCTCCCAGTGAGGCCGTCCCAGACACCTTCGATCATCGAGCCGGCCGTCTCGGCCGCCTCGGCTGCCGCGGTGCCGTAGTTGCCCGCGTCCCACGCGTCGCCGGCCGCCTCGGAATGATGGAGGGCGTCCTGGGCATCGCCGGCGTCGCTGATGTTGTAGAGCGCGT
>DASVIK010000179.1:0-1954 GCA_036382135.1 Candidatus Limnocylindrales bacterium
CGTGCCCACGACCGGGACGAGAGCCAGGATCGTCCCGGCCGTCAGGAACATCGGGCCGATCGGGTTGGCCGGGACCCTGGTCCACAGAAGCGCTCCGACCAGCAGGAACAGCGCGACCACGGGGATCCATAGGACGGTCGAAGCATCCGAAGGGCCGACCACGCTGGCGACGATGAACGCAACGATGTCGAGCGCGGCAAGACCCCAGACGAACGCCCCCCGACTCATGGTCCGGTCTCCCGCAGCCACAGACCGACGGTCGTCGGCGAGATTGCGGTCTGCAGGGTCGCGCTCAGGTCTTCCGTGACCGTCTCGATATCCATCTCGCTGCGCAGGTCCAAGTCGCGGGCGTCCGCCTCAAGGTCGGGATCCATGGGTCCGATGATGCCAGCCCCACCGTCCCAACATCGTTACGAGCCGTGTCCATCGTCAAGTACCGTTACGTCGTGACTGGCACATCTCCGACCCTCTCCATCCGGCTGCTCGGCCCCCTTGACGTGTCCGTGGGCGGCCGCCCCATCGTGGTGGATACCCGCAAGGCGCTCGCGATCGTCGCCCTTGTCGCTGCCGAGGGACGCCCGATCGCCCGCGACGAGCTGGCCGCGATGTTCTGGCCGGAGGCGGACGACGAGGCGGCCCGGGGTTCCCTTCGTCGTACGTTGTCGGCGCTGCGCACCGCGATCGGCGGAGCCGGTATGGTCATCGGGCGGGCACAGGTCGCGCTCGACCTGGCGGCTGCAACGGTCGATCTGATCGAAGTGGAGCGCCTGGCGGCGTCGCTCCGGGGGACCGACCTTGAGGCTGCGGCGGCGCTCGCCCGGGGCCCGTTCCTGGCCGGCTTCGCGGTGCGCGACAGCCCGGCGTTCGATGACTGGCGGGCCGCCCGGGCCGTGCGCGTCGAGCGGACCGTGGGTGACCTCCTCGATCGCCTTGCGGCCGCTCGGCTCGACGGTGGGGATGCAGGCGGGGCGGTGGAGGCGGCGAGGCGACGGGTCGAGCTCGATCCGCTCGACGAGCTCGGTCAGCGCCGACTTATCGAGCTGCTCGCCGGCGCGGGCGATCGAGCCGGTGCGATCCTCCAGTACCGAGCCCTCATCGCGCTGTTCGACCGCGAACTGGGGGTCGCTCCCCTGCGCGAGACGATGGAGCTGTATGACGCCATTCGCGAGGACCGGATCCGGGAGCGTCCCGCACGGAAGGTCGTGGCGCACATCCGCCCGACGACCGTCGCGGCAGGCCTCGGCGTTCCGTCGGCGCCCCGCTCCGCGCCGCTCGTCGGGCGCGACCGTGAGCTTGTTGCGATCGCATCGGAGTGGCGCGACGCGGTCCCTGACGGGCGCGTGGTCCTGCTCGAAGGCGAGGCCGGGATCGGCAAGACCCGCCTTGCCGAAACGGTCGCGGCCTCGATCCGCGCAGATGGCGGGATCGTCCTCGCAGCCCGCGGCTACCCGGGCGAGGGCGCGATCGCCTACGGCCCGATCGCCGAACTTCTCCGGGTCGGCCTTGCGACGCCCGGCGGCCCGGCCCGGCTGGAGGCCCTCGACGATACGGCTCGGCTCGAGATCGGCCGGCTGGTAGACCTGCCGGTCTCGCTCCGGGTCGCAGGTGTCGCGGGGCCCGACGGCGCGAGCGCCAGGGTCCGCCTCCTTGACGCTATCGCGGGCGCGCTGACCGCCCTGGCTGCCGGGCCGGTGCCCGGACTCGTCTGGGTCGATGACCTCCATCTCGTCGACGACCCGACACGTGAAGCGCTCGCCTACCTGGCCAGGCGCCTGGCCGGGCAGTCGGTCGTCCTGCTCCTCGCCTGGCGACGCGAGGACCTCACCGCGGCGGGTGAAGCGACGGTCGACGATCTCGCCCGCCAGCCGGCGGTCACGAGCCTCACGCTCCAGCGCCTGGTCCGGGACGAGGTCGCCGCGATCGTGCGCGCGATGCGTCCGACCGACGGTGACGC
>DASVIK010000180.1:0-3289 GCA_036382135.1 Candidatus Limnocylindrales bacterium
CGACCTGAGGGCGGGTTTGACGGCCCTCGTCCAAACAGTGGCTTTGGCGACCCGCGTCGAAGCGGCCCCGGCCCTCGCCCGGGCGGCTTCGACGGCCCTCGGCCCGGCCCGCGTCGTGAGGGCGGCTTCGCCGGCCCGCGCCCCGGCGGCCCTCGCCCCGGCGGGTTCGGCGGCCCGCGCCAGGATAGCCTCCGTCCCGAGCGCGGCGGTTTCGGCTTCGGGGATCGCGCGCCCGAACCGGGCACCCAGCGCCCGCCCCGACCCGAGCCCGCCGACCACGACTTCATTGACCTGCCGCCCGAGGCAGCCGGCTTCGAGCCCGCCGAATCCGCGCCGCCGACGGAGTCGTTCGAACCGTCCGAGGCGCCGGTCGTCGACCCCGCCGAGGCCGCCGGCTTCGAGCCTGCCGAATCCGCGCCGTCGGCGGAGTCCTCCACGCCGGCCGGCCGGACCCCCCGTCCACCGCGCCGCCCCGACTACCGGACCCGTTCGGGCGGCTATCCCGATCGGCGCCCATACCGTCCCGGGCAGCCCGCTCAGGCCGGTTGGTCTCGACCGCCCGTCTCTCCGCCTTCGAGCGACCTCCTGGGCGAGGACGAGGAAGTCGTCGCCGGGCGCCACCCTGTCGAAGAGGCTTTCGTGGCCCACCGCAAGGCCGTCCGCCTGCTCGTCGTCCCGCAGCGCCGCCTGGCGCTCGAGAAGCTCGTCCTGCACGCCACAAACCTGCGCATCCCGATAGTCGAGGTCGAAGGCGGAACTCTCACCTCGCTGGCCGGGTTCGACGGCCACCAGGGCATCGCCCTCGTGACCGACCGACGCCAGTTCGCGGGTCTCGACGATCTCCTGGCGCGGGCGATCGAGCGCAAGGAAGCGCCGTTCATCATCGTCCTCGATTCGCTCGAGGATCCCCAGAACTTCGGGTCGCTATTGCGCACCGCGGAGGCATCCGGTGTGCACGGCGTCGTCTACCCGACGCATCGCCAGGCACCGCTTTCGCCGGCCGCCATCAAGGCCTCGGCCGGAGCGGTGGAGCACCTCCTGATGGTCCCGGTCGAGGATCTGGCCGATGCCCTGACGGACCTCCACGTCCGGGGTCTGCGGATAATCGGCACGGACGCCGACGCTTCGCTGACGGCGCGCCAGGCCGATCTCCGGGGGCCCGTGGCCATCGTGGTCGGCAGCGAAGGCCAGGGTCTCGGGCCGGCCGTCCGTCGCCGCTGCGACGCCGTGGTTCGGATTCCCATGCGCGGCCATGTGACATCCCTCAACGCCTCGGTCGCCGGCTCGATCCTTCTATATGAGGCCTCGAGTCAGCGCGGCGGCGAACGCCCGCTAATCGCTCCCGAATCGACGGCGGACATGGCTGACCCGGCCGCCCTCGATCCGGCCGCGGAATTCAGCGAGCAACCGGCTCCGGCGCCGGCCGCGGAACCCGCCATTGCGGCCGCCGGCCCAATCGACGACGGAGGCGAGGCGCAGGTCGCGCTCCCCGCCGCCGAACCCAAGGCACGCCGTCGGGCGACTCCCAAGGCAAGCGCGCTGAAGCGGCCGCGAGCGCACCCCGGCGACGAACTGCTGCCGGGAGGCCCCGAGGTCGACATCGAGAGTCCCACAGACTCCCCGCCGGAGACCGGGAAGGGGCGTGCTTGACCGTCTAGGGGGCCAGCCCATATCATTCCCGGGCGCCCAGGGGTCCCAGCGTTAGCGTGCCCTTGCGCCTGCCGACGTAGCTCAATTGGTAGAGCAGCGGTTTTGTAAACCGCAGGTTCCGGGTTCGAGTCCCGTCGTCGGCTCCAACTGAAGAACGTCAACCGGAACGGGGTAGACCCACCGCTACCGGTTGGCTGGTTTCGTGGGTAGGTTGAGCAGGTGGTGAGCTCAGCTGACTGTAAATCAGCCGCCTTCGGCTGTAGAGGTTCGATTCCTCTCCTGCCCACCACTTCCTCGGAGAAGCTCAGGATCGGTCTCGGGCCCTCATAGCTCAGCTGGCAGAGCGCGTCCTTGGTAAGGACGAGGTCATCGGTTCAAGTCCGATTGAGGGCTCCACCCCCGTCAGCGGCGCAACCTGCGCCAGATGGAGTAAGACGCCGCGATGGCGAAGAAGAAGTTCGAGCGGACTAAGCCGCACGTCAACATCGGCACAATCGGCCACATCGACCACGGCAAGACGACGCTCACCGCGGCGATCACCAAGTACCTCGCTCTAAAGGGTGGGGCCGAGTTCCGCGCCTTCGACTCGATCGACAACGCTCCCGAGGAGCGCGAGCGCGGTATCACGATCGCGATCGCCCACGTCGAGTACGAGACCGACAAGCGCCACTACGCCCACGTCGACTGCCCCGGTCACGCCGACTACATCAAGAACATGATCACCGGTGCCGCCCAGATGGACGGCGCGATCCTCGTGGTCGCCGCGACCGACGGCCCGATGCCCCAGACCCGCGAGCACATCCTGCTCGCGCGCCAGGTGGAAGTCCCCTACATGGTGGTCTTCCTCAACAAGTGCGACGCGGTCGACGATCCCGAGCTGCTCGATCTGGTCGAGCTCGAAGTCCGGGAGCTGCTGACCAAGAACCACTTCCCAGGCGACGACATCCCGATCATCCGCGGCTCCGCCCTAAAGGCCCTCGAGGCCTCCGACAAGGTCGACGATCCGGCCTACGCCTGCATCCAGGAGCTCATGGATGCGGTCGACTCCTACATCCCGACTCCGGAGCGACCGGTCGACAAGCCCTTCCTGATGCCGGTCGAAGACGTCTTCGGCATCAAGGGCCGTGGCACCGTCGCCACCGGCCGCATCGAGCGCGGCATCGTGAAGGTCTCCGATGAAGTCGAGATCGTCGGTATCCGCCCGACCCGCAAGGTCGTGGTCACCGGCGTCGAGATGTTCAAGAAGCTGCTCGACGAAGGCCGCGCCGGCGACAACGTGGGTTGCCTGCTGCGTGGCATCGAGCGCGACGACATCGAGCGCGGCCAGGTTCTCGCCAAGGCCGGTTCGGTCAAGCCGCACACCAAGTTCGTGGCTCGCGTGTACGTCCTCTCCCGCGAGGAGGGTGGCCGCCATACCCCGTTCTACAACGGCTACCGGCCCCAGTTCTACATGCGCACAACAGACGTAACCGGAGCCATCGGACTGCCCGATGGAGCCGAGATGATCATGCCCGGCGACAACGTCGACATGACCGTCGAACTCATCACCCCGATCGCCCTCGAAGTCGGCCAGCGCTTCGCCATCCGCGAAGGTGGCCGAACGGTCGGCGCCGGGGCTGTCACCTCGATCACCGAGTAG
>DASVIK010000181.1:0-4518 GCA_036382135.1 Candidatus Limnocylindrales bacterium
CTTCGCTCGGGAGTCCAGCCCCGCCCTTACAGAGGCGTCGGGTACCCCGTGATCCGCTGGATCTCGTCGTAGAGCGGGCGGAGACGGGCGTACATCCGGCGGTAGACCCGCTCGTACAGCTCGTCGTACATCGCGTTGGCCACGGGGTTGGGCTCGCGCGTCTCACCCATCCGGCACATCGCCCCGACGGCGGTCTCGACATCGGCGTGCAGGCCCATCCCGACCGCGGCGTCGATGGCCGCCCCGAGCCCGGACGTCTCGTGCGTATGGGGCATCGCCGTGGGCAGGCCGAAGACGTCGGCGGTGAGCTGGACCACGGCCGACGACTGCGCCCCGCCGCCCGAGACCCGCAGCTCGGTCATCGGCACCTTCGAGCGGGCCTGGGCGCGCTCGCCGCCTTCGCGCAACGCGTACGCGAGGCCCTCGAGGATCGCCCGGTAGACGTGGGCCCGCGTGTGCACGTCGCCGAAGCCGATGATCGCTCCCTTCGCCTCCGGCCCCGGGATGCGCACGCCCGGCGACCAGTACGGCTGGAGCGTCAGGCCCATCGACCCGGGCGCGACGTCACCCACCATCTCGTCGAAGAGCGCCTCCGGCTCGATCCCGAGCTCGGCCGCCCGGGCGACCTCGTGGGCGCCGAACTCGCGCTTGAACCACTCGACCATCCAGAACCCGCGGTAGACCTGGACCTCGAGCGAGTACGCACCCTGGACCGCCGCCGGGTAGGGCGGCACGAGCGGGATCGCCTCGACGTAGCGGCGGTGGGTCGTGTTGATCGTGGCGGTCGTGCCGTACGAGATCGCCCCGATGTGCGGCTCGAGCGCCCCCGAGCCGAGGACCTCGCAGGCCTTGTCCGCGGCGGCCGCGATGACAGGCATCCCGACCGCAACGCCGAGGTGCGCGGCCGCCGTCGCGGTCAGATCCCCGAGCCGACCGGTCGGCGGGACGAGCTCCGGCAGTTGGCGCGGCTCCACCGGGATGACCCGCCACTTCCAGTCGGACGCGGCAGCCCAGCGCAGGTTCTTGTAGTCGAACGGCAGGTAGCCGACCTGGGCGGCCGTCGAGTCCACGTAGCGACCGGTCAGCCGCTGGCTGAGGAAGCCCGACAGGAGCAGGTAGTGGGCGGTGCGCCCCCAGAGGTCGGGCTCGTTGGCCCGGATCCAGTTCGCCTCGGCGTCCGCCTGGAAGGCGGCGACGGTGTCGCGCACGCCGAGCGCGCGGAACGCGAGGCCGGTCACGCCACCGATCGGTGGCAGGCCGCTCGTCCGACGCTGGTCGAGCCAGACGATCGCCGGCCGGAGCACCAGGTCCGCCTCGTCGAGACACACGATCGTGCCCCGCTGGGTCGTGAGGGCGACCGCGGCGACGGCGTCCGGTGACGCACCCGGCATCGCCCAGAGGGTCCGGCACGCCTCGCCGATGGATCGCCAGTACAGCTCGGGGTCCTGCTCGGCCCACCCGGGTCGAGGGGAGACATACGGCTCGATCGGGATCCGCGCCCGGGCCAGCAGCTCGCCCCGGGGGTCGAAGAGCAGGGCGCGGACGCTCTGGGTGCCGACGTCGAGGGCGAGGAGCCGGTCGGCGGCCGCGGCGCGGGGCGTCGTCATCGGACCACGACCGGAGCACGCTTGCCGGCCCGCGCGCGCCGATCGTCGCCCAGCAGCGCCCCCGGGTTGAGGATCCCGGCCGGGTCGAACGTCCCGGCGAGCGCGCCGAGCGCCGCCATCCCGGCCGCGCCCTTCTCGGCGGCCAGGTACGGGGCGTGGTCGCGCCCCACCCCGTGCTGGTGACTGATCGTCCCGCCGCCGGCGACGATCGCCTCGGAGGCCGCGGCCTTGAGCCGCGTCCAGCGATCGAGCGTCCGGTCGGGGTCGTCGGACCGGCGGAAGAGGTAGGTCGTATAGAGACTCGAGCCGGATGGATAGACATGCGAGAGATGGCTGAACGCGTGGACCCGTTCGCCGTCCGCCGCGAGCACCCGGCGGAGGGCCGGGGCCACGGTCGAGAGGAGCCCGGGCACCGCCGGCCACGGCGCGGCCGTCTCGACGGTGTCGACCGCATAGCCAGCGTCCCACAGGGCGTTGCGCAGGTAGGCCGAGCGGAAGCGCTCGGCGACCCAGGCATGTCCGAACGCCCCCGGCAGCCCGATGCCCCCGTGCCGGCCCACGATCGCCGCGACCTCCCGGTCGCCGGCCCCGACGAGGCGACGGCGGCCGGTCAGGGCGAGGAGCAACAGGCATCGCTCGGGCCCCGCGCCGCGCCAGCGCAGGTAGCGCGTGAGGAGGGCCATCGTCCGCGGCCGGCCGGCCATCGTGAGGGTCGTCCGCGTCTCGGCCGCGGTCTGGAGCCGGATCATCGAGAGGGGCAGGCGCGCCTGGGCCAGCTCGCGGGCGGCCGCCAGGCCCCGGTCCAGGTCCGGCAACGCGAACGCCGGCCACGTCTCGCGCTCGGGGAGGGGAGCGATCCGGACCGTCGCCCGGGTGAGGATCCCCAGCCGGCCCTCCGAGCCCAGGATGACCTGGCGCAGGTCGGGGCCGGCCGCGGATGCCGGGAACGCGGGCAGGTCGAGGGCGCCGGCCGGCGACTCGAGATGGCCGCCGGCGAACAGGTCCTCGATCCGGCCGTAGCCGCGCGACTGCTGCCCGGACGAGCGCGTCACGACCCAGCCGCCCAGGGTCGAGGACTCGAACGACTGCGGGAAGTGGCCGAGCGTCGTTCCGTGCTCCCTGAGCGCGGCCTCGAGCGCCGGCCCGGCGATGCCAGCGCCGAACGTCGCGAGGCCGGCCGCGGGATCCACCTCGTCCACCGAGGCGAGCCGGTCGAGGGCGACTGTCACCGTCGGGCCGGAACCCGCCGGGCGGCTCAGATGGCCGGCGACGCTCGTGCCGCCGCCGTACGGGATGAGCGCCGTGCCGGTCCCGGTCGCCCAGGCGAAGAGGTCCCGGACGTCCTCGTCGGACGCAGGGTGGGCCACGCCGTCGGGCAGCCAGCCGAGGCGGCCGGAGCGCAGGGCGATCCAGTCGGGGAGTGACTGGCCACGGGCATGCCGCAGGCGGTCGGCCGGGTCCACCCCGACGAGGCGGTGGTCGGGGATCCGCGACGCGGGGACGCTCGCGAGGGCCGCCTCGAACGTGGCGTCCGGGACGGGTGTTCCCGTCCCGATCTCCCGCTCGAGGAAGGCACCGGCCCCGTCGGGCAGGCCCACCTCGATGGCGTCGTCTCCCCAGCCGTTCCAGCGCCGCACGTCCACCTCCGCCGCCACGGCCGGGCGCCGCCCGGCGCCACGATGGTAGCCCGTGGGCTAGGTCCGGTGGTTGACACCGCAGGGCATGATTGCATATAACCTTATCAGCAAGATGGTCCCGGCCCCGACGGGTCGGACGGCGCCCACGGCAGCCCCGAGACCGCGAGGACCCCGGTTGGCACGCTTCCAGCTCGAGCCCGGACCGATCCCGCTGCATCACCAGGTCTACCTCGACCTGCTCGCCAAGATCGAGGCCGGCGAGTGGGCCGTGGGCGATCGGCTGCCTCCCGAGCGAGAGCTCGCCGAGCGCTACGGCTGCAGCCTCATCACCGTGCGCCGCGCGCTCGCCGACCTGGCTCGCGAAGAGCGCCTGGAGCGGACCCGCGGCCGGGGCACGTTCGTCACGACGCCGCGGATCGTGCGCGACCTGACCTCCACGTTCAGCTTCGGCGAGGAGATGGAGCTGCGCGGCCTGCGCCCCCGGACCGAGCTGCTCACGGCCCGGCGCGAACCGGCCACGGAAGCCGTCGCCGAGACGCTGCGCCTCGAACCCGGCGCCCCCGTGATCTTCCTCGAGCGGCGCCGGAGTGCGGCGGACGTGCCGCTCCTCCTCGAACAGGTGCGCCTGTCGGCCGACCGCTTCCCCGACCTCCTGGACGCCGACCTCGAGCACGGCTCGCTCTACGACTTCCTCGCCGACCACTACGACTGTCACGTCGAGCGGCTCCGTGAGACGCTCGAACCCATCCTGCTGCCGAGCCGGGAGGCGCGGCTCCTCGGCCACGAGCGCGGCCTGCCGGCGCTCCTCCTCGAGGGCACGGCCTACGACCAGGACGAGCTCCCGGTCGAGGTCAGCCGGACGTACGTGCCCGGCCAGCGCTCGAAGTTCCTCATCGAATCGACGGGTCGCTGGGCGCGCGGGCTCCGAGCCATGCGCGCCCCCGCGGCTGAACCGCTGGAGATCGAACCGCTCGTGGGGTCCGCCGCGGCGGACCGCCAACGGGCGGGCGGGCGGCGCCGATAGGCAGCCGCGGAGAGAGGAGGCACCCCGACGTTCCAGCACGCGTACCCCGTCCATCCCGGGTCATCGACTACGAGGAGTCCGATGCGCACGAGATCCCTGCGCCCTGGCGCCCTGTTCGCGGTCGTCGCGATCCTGTTCGCGGCCTGCAGCGGCAGCGCGACACCCGTGCCGAGCGCCGCATCCGCGACGCCGACGGCGTCGACACCGGCTCCGGCCAGTTCCGCGCCGGCGTTCAGCCCGACCCCCGAGC
>DASVIK010000182.1:0-7761 GCA_036382135.1 Candidatus Limnocylindrales bacterium
CGGCAGCTCCTCCACCACCGGTTTCGAAGCGCGCCTCACGTGGAATAAAGGCGACTGCGGCGCCGCACGGTTCGCGAGCGTCGACACGCTCACGGTTCGCGTCACCTACACCACGGTCAGTACGTCCCCGCAGGCGGACAAGGTGCTCAAGGGCCCCGGCACGACGTGCGCCAACGGCCTTGCCGACTGCAAGAATCCTGACGGCGCCGGCCTGACATACCGCGGCTTCTGGGGCACGATGAATACCGAAGGCGCGGCGAACGTCAACGGCGACGCCTTCCAGCCCTACTACGACAACCCGACGGGCACTCCGGCACCGCCGTGCCCGACCGCATCGATCCGGGCCTGCTACGACAACATCAATTACTACAACTATGCGATCGACATGCCGGCCGGCTCGTCGAACGGCTTGGTCTACATCTTCGACCCGGAGTTCTGCGCCACACAGCTCGACGCGGGGACCGGTGACCGGTGGGTCGGTGGCAATAACCCGATGAGCTCCTGGTACGAGCTCTACAACACCAACAACACCCCGTACAACCTGGTCGACGATACGCTGGTCCAGCCGACCAGCTCGAAGTTCACCAATATCGCCGCATCGGACACGTCCATGGGCGGCAGCGGCGGATCCGAGTGCAAACAGACGAACACCGTGTATGGCGACGGCCGCGACTATCACGACTCGTGGTATGTCCTGAACGCGGGCGCACCGCTTTCGGGGGGCGCCAGCGGAACGATCTACCGGCTTCATACGACCGGCACCGACCCGTCCAACGGCTCAGCGCAGCGCAACGCCAACGGCGAGCAGAGCTTCGCGATCTACGCCACGGCGTCCGGCGGCAATCCGGATGTGTACGGCCTGGGGGCGATGCAGATGTTCACGCCGCTCAAGAGTGCGGGCGGTTCCACGTTCTCGGAGTTCTACATCGCCCAAGTTCCGGCCGCGCATGCCGGCAAGACCCTCGAGCTCAGCCTCTGGGACCCAGGGGACACCAATCCACTTGCCGCGAACCTCCAGATCGAGATCCCGACCGGCGCCGGCTGGTCGCCCACGACCATGACCTGGTCGTCCGTGACCGGCACGTCCAACGGGGGGGCTCAGAACTGCAATGGGTATTCCCAGAACAACTCGGGCACTTCGATCGTCACGAACGTCGGTGCCACAACGGGTACCTATAACGGCTGCTGGTTGACGATCGACGTCACGATCCCTGCGACCTACACCGCCCCGCAGAGTGGCTGGTGGAAGATCCGCTACAACATGACCGGCACCGGCACGTCCTCCGACGTGACGACGTGGACGGCCAAGATCCGCGGCAACCCGGTGCACCTCGTCCTGCCTTAGCGGCAGCGCTCACCGATCGGCACGTGGCCGTCCGTCAACGACGGGCGGCCACTTCATATGCCTCGGGACGCCGGTTGGCGAGCACCGGGATCTGGCGCCGGATGGACGCGACCCGCGCCGTGTCGAGCTCGGCCCGGACGATGCCGACCCGGTCCGCCGCCTGGGCGACGACCGTGCCCCACGGGTCGACGATCATCGTCCGCCCGAAGGCGGGATGACCGGGCGGTCCGTTGATCTGCGATGGCGCCAGGACGTACGCCCCGTTCTCGATGGCGCGGGCGCGCAGCAGCACCTCCCAGTGGTCGCGGCCCGTGCGCTCCGTGAAGTTCGCCGGGACCGTCAGGACCTCGGCGCCCAGCAGAGACAGCGACCGGTACAGCTCGGCGAACCGGAGGTCGTAGCAGATCGTGAGACCGAGTCTCACTCCGTCGACATCGGCCACGACCGGCGCGTCGCCGGGCGTGACGCGGGCCGATTCGACATCGGCCGGACCGGCCTCGACGGCGACATCGAAGAGGTGGATCTTGCGGTAGCGCCCGACGACGTCGCCGCTCGGTGAGATGAGCGCGCTCGTGTTGTAGGGCCGGGCCGGATCGTCGCTGGTCTCGGCCAGCGACCCGGCCAGGATCCAGCAGTCGCGGCGCCGGGCGATCTCCGAGAAGGCCGCCGTGAACGGCCCGGGGATCGGCCGAGCCGAGGCCCGATACCCGTCGTCCTCGCCCCGGTACTGGAGGTATTCGGGCAGCGCGACGAGCCGCGCGCCGCCCGCGGCCGCCTCGTCGGCGAGCTCGGCCGCGGCCGCGACGTTGGCCTCGGGGTCCGCGCCCGCGTCGAGCTGGACGAGGGCGACGCTGAGCCGGGTCATCGCTCAGTTCTCCGTGGGCAGGTGGACGTACGCCGACTGGATGCCGACCCGTCCGGGTCCCGTGAAGCGGTTGAAGATGAGGTTGCCGCTGCCGCCGAAGATGCCGGTCTTGAGACCGTAGACCGTCTGCTGCATGCCCACGCCATCGTCGCGGTAGATCCAGCCGCCGGACTCGATGTCGATCGCCTCGCCGGGCTCGAGCATCTTCTCGAACACATTGCCGTAGCCATGCAACCAGACGATCCCCTCGCCTCCGACGGCGTCGAACCGGTCGATGAAGAAGCCGGTCCCGCCGAAGAGCATGTTCGAGACGCCCTTGACCCGGTTGAACGTGTAGTCGACGTTGGCCGTCGCGGCCAGGAACTGATGCTCGCGCACGAGGATCGCGTGGCCGGGCTGAAGGTGGAGCGGCAGCACGTGACCCGGATCGTCGCGTGAGAACGCGACCTCGCCGGCGGACTGGGTCTCGGTCATGAAGATCGGCATCCCGGCCACGAGCCGCTTGAATCCACCCTTGAGCGGGTGCATGCCGATGGCCATCCCCGGATCCTTCCACAGGATGACGTGGTGCTCGAAGTAGACCGGCATCGAGCCATCGACGCGGATGTGCAGGACGGGCACCAGCTCGCCGTCGATGCGGTAGATGAGACCGGGCCCCGCGCCGTCCTCGACATGGGTGGGCAGGATCATCGGCGGCTGCGGCATCGGGCTACCTCGTGCTGTGGACGTTCGCCCGGGGACTGTGCGACGCGCAGGATCGCGTCGTCAAGAAGATCAGCGGATCCCGGTGTCGTAGGCGACGTCGAGCGGGGCCGGAGCCGCGCCGTCCGCCTGGGCGTGGAACGGGACCGGCCGGGCCGTCCCCAGCAGGCCCGTGACCGGCTGCGGGACCAGGACGTAGTCGCCGGGCGGCAGCGCGACGCTGAACGTGCCGTCCGCCGCCGACGTGGCCCGGGCGACTTCGGTCCCCGCGGCGGTCGTCACGACGAGCACGGCCCCGGCCACCGGCCGATCGGCACACGAGGAGTCGCCCGGTCGGACGACCGGGCACGTCGGGCCGGCATGCGCGAGGCCGCTGACGCGGACCGCGCCCGCCGGTACCGAGGTCGGGCCGGTGCTCGCCGCGGGCGTGCAGGCGCCGAGAGCGGTCGCGAGGACCACGATGGAGAGGATGGACACGAACCGGCGGGTCATCGAGGGGATGGTGACACGGCCGTATGGAATCGACACGGGCGTGGGACGGTCGCAACGGCGATCCGGTTCCGCGGGGCGGTGATCGCCGGCCGTGGCGGGTGGACCGGGTCCGCGGCGCTGACGTATCGTGGCCGGGCCCAAGCCGACCGCGGCGCCCCGCGGACGGCCGGTTCCCAGGAGGCGTCGCGCGGCTACGGCTCGTCGGGCTCCTGACACTCGACGGTCAGAGGTGGGCGTGACGGTGGGCGGTTGGCTGGGCGTCGCTCTGCGCAGGGCGGCCTACGACGCCGCGCTCCTGGTCGCGGCAGCCCTCGTCGTCCTCGTCGCCGCCGGCACGCTCGTCGCGGCGGCCATCTACCCCGACACGATCGTGCGGAGCGGTATCACCCGGACGCTGGCCGCCGCCGATCCCGCCACGTCCGCGATCTCCGTGACGATCGACGTCCGTTCGGCCGACGTGGCCGAGGTCGACCCCACGGTGCGGGATGTCATCGGCTCCGCCCTCGGACCGGCCGCAGACCAGGTGGCCCTGACCGGGTCGTCCGAGGCGTACGGCTTCTCGAGCGGAGCCGCCGAGGGCGCACCGGCGACCCGCTTCGCGTTCGCCGACGGGCTCGAGGCGCACGCCCGCCTCGTGCGGGGACGCTGGCCGGTGGGCGCCGGCGCCGACCTGGAAGCCACGGTCACCGAGCCGGCCGCGGTCGCCCTCGGCGTCGACACGGGGAGCACCCTCGACGTGGCGAGCAAGCTCGATCCGAGCCGCCGGTTCAGCGTGCGGATCGTGGGCGTGTTCGCGCTCGACGATCCGGCGGACGCATTCTGGGGCTCGGATCGACTCGTCCTGAACGGCACGGAGAAGCTCGGATCGTTCACGACGATCGGACCCCTGTTCATCGGGCGTGTCGACCTCCTGGGTCGCACGATCGTCGGGCGGGCGACGCTCGCCTGGCGCGCGGTCCCCGCGTTCGAGCGGTTCGCCCCGGAGAACCTCGCCGACATCGGGTCGAACGTCGCCGGGCTCACCGACCGGCTGGCCGGGCGCCTCGGGCGAGGGCAGGCGATCGTCGTCAGGACGGACCTCCCGCGCCTCCTGGACGGGATCGCGAAGCGCATCACCCAGGCCGACTCCGGGTCGACACTGGTCGCCGGCCAGATCGTGGTCCTCGCGATGTACGCACTGATCCTCGTCGCGGGCCTCGTCGTTGGCCAACGGCGTGCGGCGACCGGCCTGCTCCGAGCTCGGGGTGCCGGATCGCGACACCTGCTCGGCCTGGCCGTCATCGAGGCCGTGCTCATCGCGGTGCCGGCAGCAGCGCTCGGGATCCCGGTCGGACTCGGCCTGGCGACCCTCCTCGGCGCCGGGCCGACGGCGACCGTCGGCCCTCCGGCGGTGGCGGTGGCGAGCGTGGCGGCCGCCCGGCTGTCCGGGCCGGTCGTCGTGCTGGCGGCCGTCGCCGCGCTCGTGGCCATCGTGGGGCTGAGTGTTCCGACGGCCCTGTCGGTCGGGCCGTTGGCGGGCGTCCACCGGTCGCCCGGCCGGCAGCGCGCCGTCGCCCTCCTCCAGCGGAGTCGCATCGACGTCGCGCTGGCCGCCCTCGGCGTGTTCGCCCTGTGGCGGCTCCGCGGGTCCGGTGGCCAGGTCGTCGACCAGTCGGTCACGCCACTGGCCGCCGCCGGGCCGGCGATCGGGCTGCTGGCCGGCGCGATCGTCGTCCTGCGCATCGTGCCGCTCATCGGTCGCGGCCTGGAGCGAGCGCTGGTCCGGGAAGGCGGCGTGGCAGGTGCGCTGAGCGTCCGGAGCGTCGCCCGGCGGTCGGCGGCGTACGGTCGCCCCGCACTGCTCTTCGCCGTGTCCGCCGCGATCGCGCTCTTCGCCGTCGGGTACGCCCGGACATGGGAGCGATCCCAGCGTGACCAGGTCGCGCACGCGGTGGGCGCCGACATCCGGGGCCAGGTGGGACCCGCTGCCGGCACCACCGATCGGCAGGCCCTGGCGACCTACCGGGCGATCTCCGGGGTCCGGGATGCGACCCCGGTCGCCCATGAGGACTTCGTACTCGGGACGGCGCTCCCGCACGGGATGCTCCTCGGCGTCGTACCCGACGAGATGCGCTCGATCGCCGCGTTCCGTCCCGACCTGGGTACCCGGCCGTTCGCCGACCTCATGGCGGGCCTGCTCGCCGCTCGCCCGGACCCACCCGTCGTCACGCTCCCCGCCGGCACTCGACGCGTCCGGCTGCGAGCCGACCTGCGCCTGAGCCCGATCGGACCCGCCCCGAACCTCCCGGCGGGGTGGACCGGCCTCGGCCTGGACCTCGTGATCCGGGACGCGAACGGCCTGCTCCAGCGGGTTCCCTCGACGCCCGCGTTCGGCGCGGCCGGCGATGCCTTCGTCGTGGCGCTCGGCGCGCCGATCGCGGGACAGGATCCGCGCCCCGTGGCCATCCTTGCCATGGAACTGCGCCTCAGGCTCCCGGGCGACCAGATCCTCGCCGGCACGGTCGGGATCCGGAGCATCGAGACAAGCCTGACGTCGGCCGGTGGCGGCGATTGGACGGCTGTCGCCGCCGATTCGACCCTGGCGACCTGGGGCTTCACGCAGAGCGCATTCGCGCTCCCACCGACCCCGGTCCCGTCGGGACCCGACACCGTCGACGGCGACCTGATCGCGGCAACCATCGCGGCCGGAGCGGCGATCTCGGGGCCCGGGACCACGACGCTGGTGGCCCGGCCGACAGCCCTGTCGGCCCTCGTGGAGGCTCCGCTGGCAGGACTCGTGGATCCGGCCATCCTCGAGGCGACAGGCGCGTCGAGCGGCGATGTCGTCCTCGTCCGTCACGCCTCGTCGGTCACCCGGAGGATCCGGACCCTGAGCGTGGTGACGGCGTTCCCCGGGCTGCCGGGTGACGGGCTCGCCGTCGTCGACCTGCCCACCCTCCAGCTCGTGCAGTTCGCGGCTGACGGCACGTTCCCGGTCCCCGACGAATGGTGGCTGTCCGTCGCCGACGGCACCGACCGGTCGGTCCTGACGGCCCTGTCCGTGAGCGCGGCCCCGCTCGAGGGGGTCCGATCCACGGCCCTCGAGACGGGCGCGCGGATCGACGACCCGATCGCGCTCGCGATCTCCGGGATGCTCGTCCTCGCGGCGGCCGCGGCCGGAGCGTTCGCGGCCATCGGGTTCGCGGCGGCCGCGTGGGCGTCGACCAACAGTCGGATCGCCGAGTTCGCCGTCGCCCGGGCGCTCGGCCTGTCACGGCGCGAGATCGCCGGATGGCTGGTCCTCGAGCAGGCCTATCCGGCGCTGATCGGGATCGGCTGGGGGATCCTCCTCGGCGCCGTCCTCGAGTGGCTCGTCCTGCCGGCCGTCACGCTCGCTCCAGCGGGCGGCCTGGCCGTTCCGCCGGCCGTGGTGGACGTTCCATGGGACCTCGTCGGCTGGTACGCCGTGATCGCCGTCGCGCTGATCGTCGGTGCCGCCGCGGTGCTGCTCCGGAGCGTCGAGCGCGCCGGGATGGCCGAGCCCTTGCGGGGCGAGTCGTGAGCCCGCCGGATCGCCGCCACGACGCAGCCGTCGCCCCGCGCCGGCACGACCGCCGATCCGCCCTCCTGGCCCTCCCTCGGCTCGTCGCGGTCTGGCTCCGCGCCGCCCCCTCGGCCGGCCTCATCCTCGTGACCGTCGTCGCCCTGTCCTCGTTCCTCGCCACCGCCGCCCCGTTGTGGTTCGTGAAGGCCACAGACGCGGCGCTGCCGGCCCTGATGAGCACGGTCTCCTCCGGCCAGCGCGGCCTGGAGTTCGAGCAGTCGAACCGCATCGAGCCCGGCGTGGACGACCCGCTCTCCGGGATCACGGCGGCCGGCGACAAGATCCGGGCGGAGCTGCCGGGTTCACTCGAGCGGGTCGTGGCCCGGCGCATCGACGTCATCGACAGCCAGGAGCTGGTCGCGACCGCCGCGCCCCAGGCGGTCACGCGCCTGACCTTCCGGATCGAGCCGGCCATCGCCGACGCGATCCGGTACTACGCCGGGCGTGCCCCGACCGGCCACGTCGGGGTCGGGACGCTCGGCGGTCCGGATCAGGGGCAGCCAACCTTCCTCCAGCCCCAGCCCCTGTACGAGGTCGCCCTGTCGAGGACGACGGCGCGCATGCTCCTGGTCGGGGTCGGCGATCGTCTCTCCCTCGTACCCGGTTCCAACAAGGTGGGGTTCGCGGCCGCCGAGATCGTCGGTCTCTTCGACGAGCTCGACCCGTCCGACCCGATCTGGTTCGGCGACACGACGCTGGACGTCCCGGACGTGCAGCGCGTCTCCTCGGAACTCTTCGTGTACCACGCGATCGGGCTCCTGTCGCCGGACGCCT
>DASVIK010000183.1:0-1781 GCA_036382135.1 Candidatus Limnocylindrales bacterium
GCCGCTTGGTCGCGCCACGGTCACCCGGGAGGGGAGCCGCGTCACGCTCGTCACGTACGGGCTGATGGTCCACCAGGCGCTCAACGCGGCGGAGCGGGTGGCGGGGGAGGGGATCGAGACGGAGGTGATCGACCTCCGCACGATCCGCCCGCTCGATGCCGCCACCGTGCTCGCCTCCGTCCGGAAGACCGGCAAGTGCCTGGTCCTCCACGAGGACAATCGGTTCGGGGGCTTCGGGGCCGAGGTCGCCGCGCTCGTGGCCGAGGAGGCGTTCGACTACCTCGACGGCCCGGTCACGCGCCTCGCGGGCCCGGAATCGCCGGCCGCGCCCTACGCGGACAGCCTCGAGGAGGCCTTCCTAATCACGCCCGACAAGATCGCCGCGGCGATCCGGACGCTCGCGGCGTACTGAAGCTCGCGGACGGCCGAAGGCGAGGGGCGGCCGGGGCGAAGGGCGGCCGGGCCGCGCGGCCGCCAACGGGCCGCCGCGACCGTGCGGCTGCCGTCTTTGATCAGCCGGCCTGATGGTCATCAGGCCTGCTGATGGATTTCGGGCCGCTGAGCACGACTTCTGCGCCGAAACCCGGTTTCGTCGTGGAACCGAGCGCGGTGTCCTGCGATTTGATCAGCCGGCCTGATGGTCATCAGGCGGGCTGATGGAAACCGGGCCGTTCGGCGACCTCGCTCCCGGGACGGCTCGCATCAGGACTCCCGCATGCCGTCGAGCGCGGGATGGGCCACACTAGCGGGGCTTGGGCGTCGCTGAACCGGCGCGGCGCCCGGCGCGTAACGAATACGAGACGCGGGACTCCGTCCCGTGGAGGAGGGACTCCGTGGCAAAGGTGACGATGCCGCAGCTCGGCGAGAGCGTCGCCGAGGGTACCATCGGCCGGTGGCTCAAGAAGCCCGGGGATCGGGTCGAGAAGTACGAGCCGATCGTCGAGGTGGTCACCGACAAGGTGAACGCGGAGGTGCCGTCGCCGTTTGCGGGGATCCTGACCGCGATCCTGGCGGAGGAGGGCGCAACCGTCCCGAACAACGCCGAGATCGCGGAGATCGAGACCTCCGACGCGGACACGGCGGCCGCCTCCGTGCCTTCTCCGGCCGCGGCTTCCGCGGCTGCCCCTGCGTCCGCCGGGGCCCTGCCGACGCCGACCCCGCGCGCCGAGACGCCGCAAGCACCCCTCGCCACCCGTGCCGTGGCCGTCCCGGCTCCGTCGACGCTCCCCGAGCACGGCGACACCGACGCGCGCATGACTCCGGCCGTCCGTCGGCTGCTCCGCGAGCACGGCCTGGCGGCTGCCCAGGTCCTCGGCACCGGTGGGGGAGGCCGGATCACCCGCGACGACGTGCTCGCGGTGGTCGAGACCATCCGGACCGGGGGCACCGCTCCGGCGATCGTCGCGCCCGCAGGTCCCACGACTGCGCCTGCCGCCGCACCGGCCCCGTCCCCCGCCGCCGCGACGCCTCCACCGCCGGCTCGACCTGCACCCGCGTCGGGCGGCCCCGTCGTCGTCTTCCCGCCGGGCGCGGACGAGGTCCTCGTGCCGATGACGAAGATGCGGAAGGGGATCGCCGCGCAGATGACGCGGGCGCTCGTCGTACCGCACGCCTACGTCCACGTGGAGGTGGACGTCACAAACCTGGTCCGCCTTCGCGACTCCGCGAAACGCGACTACCAGGCGCGGGAAGGGATCCCCCTCAGCTACGTGCCGTTCGTGATGAAGGCCGTCGTCGAGGCGCTCCGCCGCCAGCCGACGTTCAACGCGACCTGGACCGAT
>DASVIK010000184.1:0-20760 GCA_036382135.1 Candidatus Limnocylindrales bacterium
CCTCCAGATCCGCCGGATCGTCCAGCGGAGATCGTCCGACGACGTCTCGATCGGGTACCTCGCCGTCCTGCTCGTCGGGTTCGCGCTCTGGATCGGCTACGGGGTCTCGCTGCCGAACCTGGCGATCATCGTCCCGAACACGGTCGCGCTCGTGGTCGGCGTGGTGACCGTGGTCGTCGCCCGCCGCTATCGGACGCCGGCCGCCTGACCGGGTCCCTCCCCGAGCGCGTGCTCGGCCATACGACTCCCGGGGAGGCGGATCGGACGTCGTGTTTTGGGCGGGTTGGCCCTACCTCCGCGCACGGTTCCGCGTGACGATCGGCGCGGAGGTGAGACGTGCAAACACGACGCGCGCTGGGCCGCAGCGCGGGAGCGATCGTCTTCGGCGTGCTGCTGCTCGCGGTCGGGATCTACTACCTGCTGAGGAACACCCTGGGCTTCGCGCTCCCGGAGCTGGACAGCGATGCCATCTGGCCGATCATCGTGATCGCCATCGGCGCGTCCATCCTCTTCCGCTCGTGGGGTGAGCGCGAAGGCTGAGCAGGGTCGACGTCCCGCAGCCATTCGGCCCCACCAGCGCCGTGATGCTCCCCTCCGGCACCCCGATGTCGATGTGGCGGATGACCCGGCGCCGACCTCCGTAGCGCTTGCCCATGTCGGTCGTCTCGAGGATGGCCATGGTCGCCGGACTCCCGAGCGAAGCGCCGCGTGGACGCGCCGACCGAGGTAGCGTGGCCGGCCCGCGAACCCTCCGCCAGGGCGGCCATCCCGGGTCGTCGTTCCGGGATTCTCCGGACATCGCTGGGGCCGGACCCTCTGCTACCGTCGGGTCATGGATGCACGCCTCCGCGACCGGGTCGCCATCGCGCTCGCCGTGGTCGGCGTGGTCCTGGCCACCGCGATGGTCGCGATCGGACGGTTCGACTCGGGGGTGCGGCTCGCGATCGACAACGGCCACGTCGTCGTCTTCGACGTCGCCGCACTCAGCCCCGCCTACGCCAACGGCCTGCGAACCGGGATGACCGTCACCGCCCTTGACGGCGTGATCCTCGTCCGGCTCCCGCAGCTCGTCTATCCCGACATCCAGCCGACGCCGGACCCGAACACCGGCGATACCCCTCCGGTGTTGCCGAGCGGTGTGGAGCCTGCCGTGCCCACCTCCGTCTCGATCGACCGGGCGACGCTCGACGCGCTCGTGGCACAACCGGTCTCGAACCTCGACGCGATCCAGCCGTGGGACCTCGCGCAGGGCTCCGCGGCCGGCGGCTGGAACACCGTGTCCATCTTCGACGACGGTGGCAGCGGTCTGCGGGATTCCGCTCCGGCCATCGTCATCGGGGCGATCCTCATGTTGCTCGTCGGCTGGTGGCTTGCCAGCGGTCGAGCCGGCGAGGGTCTGCGGCCCCTTGCCGTCCCGCTCGCCGTCGCGACCGGTGTCCCATTCGTCATGCAGCCCCTGGAGGCGACGTGGACGCCCGTGGCGGCCCTGCTGAGCGGCCTCCTGATCGTCCTCGCGATGGTGCCTCTGGCGCTCGGGCTGATGGCGCGGATCGAGGACGAGACTGACCGCCGCCTGGTCGCCCTCGCGACGGCTGCGCTCACGATCGGTGGGATCGTGCTCGCGATCGTCGGCGCGCTCTCCGACTTCGATGGACGATCCGCGCGCTGGTTGATCGTCGGGGCCATCCCGATCATCCCGGGCCTTGCGGCGGCGGGTCCCGTGCGGCGTGGCCTGCGCGGCACGGCCGCGTCAAGCGGGCGACTCCTCGAATCGGCCGAGTACGCCGTGGCCGGAGCTACCCCGATCGTGGCGCTCAACACGGATGCCCGCTATCTCGGCAACCTCTTGTTCCCCTTGTCGGTGTTCTGGCTGCTCGTCCTCATCGCCGGCCGGTACACCATCCGGCCCCTGGCCCGACTCGCCTCCCGGGCTGCTCTCCAGCGCGATCTCGTCGTCGCCGCGACCGAGGCCGAACGGGCGCGGGTGGCCGCCGACATCCACGACGACGCGCTCCAGGAGCTGACGATCCTCGTCCAGCGGCTCGATGCCGCGGGCGATCCGGAAGGCGCGGAGATCGCCCGGACGGTCTCGGACCGGCTGCGCGCGATCTGCGGTGACCTGCGGCTGCCGATCCTCGACGACCTGGGCGTCGGGCCCGCGCTCGACTGGCTCGTCCTGCGGATCGAGCGCCTCGCCGGAGGCGAGGTCCGGCTGGAGCGCTCGGACGGCACGCGGCCGCCGCCCGGCGTCGAGCTGGCGTTCTTCCGGGTCGCCCAGGAGGCGCTCTCGAACGCGGTCAAGCACGGCAAGCCGCCGATCGTCGTGCGCTACAGCGCCTCGACCGCCGGCGCGTCGCTGACCATCGACGACTCCGGGGCGGGCATCGAACCCGCCGCCGGCGACCAAGTCGCGGGAACCGGGCACTTCGGGCTGCTCAACATGCAGCAGCGGGCCGAGGCGATCGGGGCGATCCTCGACGTCCGCCGCTGGCCGGCCGGCGGCACGCACGTGAAGCTCGACTGGCGGGCCCACTGATCCGCATCGCCGTCATCGACGACCACCCGGTGGTGGGCGCGGGAACGGCCGCCCTCCTGCGGGCGCAGCCGGGCCTCGACGTCGTGGGCGTGGCCGACTCGCTGGACGCGGCGCGAGCCGGCGGGCTGACGGACCCGGCCGCGGTCGACGTCCTGCTCCTCGACATCCGGCTCGGAACAGAGAGCGGCCTCGGCCTCCTGGTGCCGGGCGCGGACCTGCCCGCGGTCATCGTGCTGACCGCCTACGACTACCCGCAGTACGCCGAGGCAGCACTGCGGCTCGGGGCGGCCGGCTTCGTGCTCAAGACCGCGCCGCTCGCTGAGCTCGTCGACGCGATCCGGCGGGTCGCCGCCGGTGGTCTCGCCTTCGCGGTCCGGCCCGGGTCGGGCGCCGTCCGCCTCACCCGCCGGGAGCACGAGGTCGTCCGCCTCGTCGCCGACGGCCGGAGCAACGACGAGATCGGGGTGGCGCTCGGGATCGGGGCGAAGACCGTGGAGACGCACCTCGCCCGCCTGTTCGAGCGTCTCGGGATCGCCTCCCGGACGGAGCTCGCGACGCGGGCGGTGCGCGAAGGCTGGCTCGAGGTGCCGCCGAGCACCTAAGGCCGGAACTGTGGCAGACGCGCGACTGCCGCTGATGCCGTTCGGCACTTGGAGGAGCGGCGCGCGATCCGATACTGGGACGGTGAATCGAGCGGGGACACCACCGCTGGCGCGATGGCCGGAAGAGGCGGCCGTCGGCCGCGCCCGGGCGGAACCGCCCGCCGTCGTCCGGCCGTTGCGCCACCGTGACATCGCCGGCGTCGTCGACCTTCGCCGGCAGCTCTGGCCCGACGACGTGTCGACGCCCGAGGCCTACGCCTGGGGGGTGGATCATCCGGTGCCGACCGAGCGGACGCGACGCTGGGTCGCCACGCACGACGGGTGCGTCGTGGGCTTCGCGGTCTCCGCGCGCGCGGCCTGGACCACGGGACGGGTCGCGGTCATGTACTTCGGGGTCGAGCCCGGGATGCGACGGCAGGGCATCGGGCGGCGGCTGTACGACGCGGCCCAGGAGCACGTGAAGCGGTTGACTCCCACCCGCACGATGAGCGCGACGGAGCGCGGCGACGAGGCGAGCATCCGGTTCCTCTCGGCTCGCGGCTTCCACCACACGCGCGACGACCAGGCGTGGAGCGTCGAGCCGCGGACCGTCCCGATGGCGGAGCTCCCGACGCGTCGGGCGACCGCCGAGGCCGCCGGGTTCCGACTCGTCACCGCCCGCAGCCTGCTCGACCGGCCCGAGGCCCTCTACCGACTCAACCTCGCGCTCGAGCGCGATCTGCCGTCCGACGTCCCGATCGCCGAAGCGTATGAACCGTGGCGGACCCAGGAGCTGGAGTCGCCGCTCTTCTCGCCGGATGCCAGCTTCTGCATCATGGCCGGTGACATCCCGGTCGCCATGACCTGGATCAGGCTCGATCAAGCGGGGCGCCGGGCCGCGCACGGGATGACCGGAACATTGCCCGAGTACCGGCATCGCGGCCTCGCCCACCTGGTGAAGCTCGCCTCCATCGCCTGGCTGGCCGATCACGGCGTCACCGCGCTGTTCACGGACAACGACACGCAGAACCGGGACATGCTCCTCCTCAACGAGCACCTCGGGTTCCGTCCGCTCACCGTCTTCGAGCTCTGGGCGCGCGACGACTGACCGGTACGGACGCGGCGCCAACCTCCCTGTCCGGCACCGACGTAGACTGGCGCGGTCGCCGGTCCGAGCCCGGCCGCACGAGGTCGTCAGCCCATGCCGGCGGACGTCACCCACCAGTTCGACATCGCCATCCGGTTGATCGTGGCGGCGGTGTTCGGGGCCGTGATCGGCTTCGAGCGCGAGATCCACGACCATCCGGCCGGCATGCGGACGCACCTGCTCGTCGCCCTCGGTGCGGGGCTGTTCACCGTGGTGTCGATCTTCGGGTTCGTCGGCGCGCTGGCGCCCGGCGAGGGCAGCCCCGTCGATCCGTCGCGCGTCGCGGCGCAGGTCGTCACCGGCATCGGTTTCCTGGGCGCCGGGGCCATCCTCAAGTTCGGGACGTCCGTCAGTGGCCTGACCACGGCGGCCAGCCTCTGGACCGCCGCGGCGATCGGGATGGCGGCCGGAGCGGCCGAGTACATCCTCGCCGCGGTCGGGACCGCCATCGTCGTGTTCAGTCTGTGGCCGCTCAACCGGGTCGTGGACCGGATCCACGGCGCGGCGACCCAGAACGTCCACCTGCGCCTCAGCCTGCACGGGCTCGACGCGGTCGGGCAGATCACGGCGGCGGTCGCCGCGAACCGCATCGAGCTGGCGTCGATGCACAGCCAGCGGATCGGCAAGAACCGGTTCGAGGTCGACATCGACCTGCGCGTCCGCACGCCGGCCGCCCTCGGCACGTTCGTGGAAGCGCTCTCGAAGATCCCGGAGATCGAGGTCCTCGAATCCGGCACGCGGGAGTAGCGTCGGGCGACGCGGAGGTCGGCGGGCGCGACCGGGCGAGGCGGGTCTAGGGTGTGGCGCGGAAGGCCGGCAGGACGTCCGCGCCGAGTCGTTCGAGGACGTCGAGCCGGGCGAGACCCGGGACGTCGGCGACGATGATGTAGTCCACGCCGGCGTCGATCAGGCGACCGTACGTGTCGATGATCTCCTGGGCCCCGCCGACGACCGCATGGGTCCGGTACTCGGCCAGGCTCTGGTCGCGGCGGTAGCGCGCGGTGAGCGTGGCCGCGTCGTCCCCGGCTGACAGGAGCGTCGTCTCGACATTCGCCGACCGGATGAGCTCGTCGGGGTCGCGTCCGGCCCGTTCGCAATGCGCCCGGACGACGTCGAACTTGTGGCGATACCAGGCCATGTCGTCGTGATGACCCCCGAAGTTCGTGGCGTCCCCGAACTCGGCCGCCAGGCGCAGGGTCACCTGCTCCCCGCTGCCGCCGACCCAGATCGGCGGATGGGGGACCTGGACGCCCTTCGGCTCGTTGATCGCACCGGCGACGCGGTAGTGCTCGCCCTCGAAGGACGCGTACGGCTGGGTCCACATCGCCGTGATGACCTCCAGCGCCTCGCGGAGCATCCGCAGGCGTTCGGGCGTGGGCGGGTACGGGTAGCCGTAGGCCAGGTATTCGTGCTCGTACCAGCCGGCACCGATGCCGAAGTCGAGCCGGCCGTGGCTCAGCACGTCGACCGTCGACGCCATCTTGGCGAGGAGCGCCGGGTTCCGGTAGCCGTTGCACGTGACCATCTGGCCGAGCCGGATGCGGCTCGTGTCACGGGCGAGGGCGGCGGTCGAGGTCCAGCACTCGAACGTGGTCTCGAGGACCGGCGTGTGATACGTGTGGAAGTGGTCGAACAACCAGACGGAGTCGAAGCCGAGCCGCTCGGCCGTCCGGGCGACCCGGCTCATCGTCTCGAACTGCTCGACCGGGTCGCGGATGTCGATGAGGTCCAGGATCCAGCCCTGGGGGACGAGCAGCCCGAATCGAACGGCCCGCCCGGGTGCTTCGGCAGGTCGCGCCAACGGTCAGACCGCCTTCACCGCCGCCACGAGGGCCGAGAGGCCGTCCTTCGCGTCGGCGAAGAGCATGCCCGTCTTGGGGTCCGTGTACAGCTCGTTGTCGATGCCGGCATAGCCGCGACCCATCGAGCGCTTGATGACCACGATCGACTTCGCGTGGTCGACGTCGAGGATCGGCATGCCGGAGACCGGGTTCCCGGGCCGCCGCGCGGCAGGATTGGTCACGTCGTTCGCGCCCACGACGAGCGCGACGTCGCACCGGTCGAACTCCGGATTGATCTCGTCCATCTCCTTGAGCTGGGGGTACGGCACGTTCGCCTCGGCCAGGAGGACGTTCATGTGGCCGGGCATCCGGCCCGCGACCGGGTGGATCGCGTACTTCACGTCGACGCCGCGCGACTCGAGGAGCTCGGCCAGCTCGCGGACCTGGTGCTGGGCCTGCGCGACCGCGAGCCCGTACCCCGGCACGACGATGACGTGCTGGGCATAGGCGAGCTGGATGGCGACGTCGTCCGCGTTGACGGTCCGGACCGAACCGCCGGCCCCGGTCATCGCCGCCATCGTGCCCTCACCGCCGCCGAAGCCGCCGGCGATGATGTTGAGCACGGAGCGATTCATGGCGTCGGCCATGAGCTTGGTCAGGATGCCGCCCGAGGCGCCGACGAGCGCGCCGCTGATGATGAGGACCGGGTTCTGGATGACGAACCCGGCCATCGCCGCGGCCGTGCCCGTGAACGAGTTGAGCAGCGAGATCACGACCGGCATGTCGGCGCCACCGATCGGCAGGACCATCGTGATCCCGAAGATGAGGCCCGCGACGACGACGACCGCGAGCAGCGCGAGCGTGACACTGTTCGTGAGCGAGAACGTGCCGGCCGCTCCGAGGATGAGCGCGACGGTCCCCGCCAGGGCCACGAGCGCGATGACGATCGTGACGATCCGTCCGCCGGGCACGTTGATCGGCTGGCCCGGGATGAGCCCCTGGAGCTTTCCGCCGGCGATGATCGAGCCGCTGAACGTCACCGAGCCGATGACCGCCCCCAGGACGACGAAGATCGTCGTGTCGATCGGGGCGACGGAACCGCTCGAGTTGAGGCGGATGAAGTCATCGATCGCGACGAGGGCCGCCGCGCCGCCGCCGACCGCGTTGAACATCGAGACCAGCTGCGGCATCGCGGTCATCTGCACGGTCCGCGCGGCGTAGAGGCCGAGGCCGCCGCCGATCGCGAAGCCGACGAGGATGATGATCCAGGCTGTCCCGCTCAGGCCGCCCGGCGCGGTGACGAGTCCGACGAGCGTGGACAGGACGGCGACGGTCATGCCGGCCGCGCTGAGCTGGTTGCCGCTCCGCCCGGTTGCCGGCGAGTTCATCCGGTGAAGGCCGAGGACGAACATCGACGCGCCGGCGACGCCGGCGAGGAAGACGATGGTGTGGATCCACTCCTGCGACATGTCGAGCGAGCCCTCCGTCAAGCGTTACCGGAGGGGCCGGAGGCGCCCTCCGATCCGGCTTTGGGGGCCGCCGGCTTCTTCCTGAACATCTGGAGCATGCGATCGGTCACGACGTAGCCGCCGACGACGTTGGCGGCGCCGAAGACCATCGCCACGAAGGCGAGGACGTAGCTCACCGGGTTGTCCGCCTCGGCCGCGATGAGCATGCCGCCCACGAGCACGATGCCGTGGATCGAATTGGCGCCCGACATCAGCGGCGTGTGCAGCGTGGCCGGGACCTTGCTGATGACCTCGAAGCCGACGAGGATCGCGAGCGTGAAGATCGCGAGGCTCGTGAGAAGTTGGTCGCTCACGCGGCACCTCCGGCGGCGGGGGCCGCGGGTTCGAGGAGTTTCTTCGTCGCTTCCTGGATGACCGCACCGCCGTGGGTGATGACCGTGCCGGCCGTGATCTCCTCGCCGAGATCGAGGTTGAGGGCGCCATCCTTGACCAGGTGGAGCAGGAGCGCCGAGATGTTCCGGGCGTAGAACTGCGACGCGCCGGCCGGCATCGTCGCCGGCAGGTTGTCCGGGGCGATGATCGTGACGCCGTTGTCGGTGACGATCGTCTCGCCGGCCTGGCTCAGCTCGCAGTTGCCGCCGAGGGCGCTGGCCGCCATGTCGACGATGACCGAGCCGGCCTTCATCGCCTTGACGGCGTCGGCCGTGACGAGCACCGGCGGCCGCCGGCCGGGCACCTGGGCGGTCGTGATGACCACGTCCATCCCGGAGATCGAGCCGTTCAGCTCGGCCTGCTGGGCGGCGCGCTCCTCGGGCGTCAGCTCACGGGCGTATCCGCCGGTCCCCGTCGCGTCCACCGCGGACTTGAGCACGAGGAATTGGGCCCCGAGGCTCTCGGCCTGCTCCTTCGTCTCGGCCCGCACGTCGTAGGCCTTGACGACCGCACCGAGCCGGCGGGCCGTGCCGATCGCCTGGAGACCGGCCACGCCGATGCCCAGGATGAGCACGTTGGCCGGCCGGGCCGTGCCCGCTGCCGTGGTGAGGAGCGGGAAATACCGGCCGTACGCGTTCGCCGCGATGAGGACCGCCTTGTAGCCACCCACGTTGGCCTGGCTGGAGAGCGCGTCCATCGTCTGGGCGCGGCTCAGCGTTCGCGGCAGGGCGTCCAGGCTGATCGCCGTCACGCCCCGCGACGCGAGGAGCGCCATGAGCGGCGGATCGAGCAGCGGCTGGAGGAGGCCGATGACCGTCTGGCCGGAGCGCAGGATCGCCGCTTCCGACGAGGACGGCTTCTGGACGCGCAGGACCACGTCGGCCTGGGCGTACATCTCCACCGTCTGGACGACCTTCGCCCCGGCGTCGGCGTAGGCGGCATCGGGGATCGCCGATCCGGCGCCCGCGCCGGCCTCGACGAGGATCTCGAGCCCGGCAGCCGTCAGCTTGCCGAGCGTCTCGGGTACCAGGGCCACGCGCCGCTCGCCGGGCGCGGATTCCCTGGCTACGCCGACCTTCATGGGCATCACCACCTGGGGTCAGGGATCCGTGGAACGGGAGGATCCAGTGTCGGAGGATACCGATGAAGGATAGCCGGGGCGCCGCGGGTCTGCCGAATGCCGGCCGGCGAGTGAGAGCGCTCCCTCAACCCACGGGGTCGGGGAGCTTGAGCTCGATCACGAGGGGAGCGTCGCGCCGCAGGCCCAGCACCCGATCCAGGAGGCCCACCGCCTCGTCGGGCTCGACCGCACGGTCCAGCCGGAGGTAGAACGGCCGCTCGCCCGGCGTCTGGAGCGTCGGGACTCCGAAGACCTCGTACTCGGCGCGGGCCTCGCGCCAGGCCGTCGCCAGGCTCGCCCGCGCCTCGCCGAGGGCCGCCTCGTCGCCCAGCGCCCGGGCCAGACGGTGGCCATCGGCCCCCACGGCGGCCGCCAGGCGGACGAGGAGATCCACGTCCGAGATGTCGGCGTGGTCGTCGAACCGGGCGCGATAGACCGCGAGGCGGAAGCGGTCGACCACCGCCGGGGCTTCGGTCGCCTCGATCAACGCCGTCGCCAGGAAGGCGTGGAGCGGCCGCCGGTCCTGGCGCTCGCGGTAGTGGAGGTAGTCGAGCGGCTGCTCCCACAGCCGCCAGGCGGTCGCCGTCGCGTCGCGGTTGACCTGCTCGAGCGGGAACGCCCGGAAGCGCGGCCGGACGTGGTCGGGCGCCAGCCCGAGGAGCCACTCCACCGCCCGGAACGAATACGGGCAGTGGTAGTCGTACCAGGCGGTGATCTCGAGCGGCCCGACCGCGGGCGTTCCGGGCGTGGCGGGCGACGGCGGCATCCTGGGGGTCGTGTCCATCTGAGCGTCAGATCCAGCCGACCGACGCCAGCATGACGACCGTGAGGATCACGGCGTGGGCCGTCGCGCTGTAGAGGATCGAGCCCGTCCGCCAGTCGAGCCACCCGAAGATCGTCCCGCCGAGGAGCGTCGAGACCGTCTCCAGCTCGGGCTTGCCGAAGTGCGAGAAGGTGAACGGCACGGCCGCCAGGATGATGCCGAGCGGTCCCACCGTGCGGATGAGCGCGAACATGAGGAAGCCACGAAAGCAGAACTCGGCGGCCGAGACGTCGAGGGCGTTCGTCAGTGCGACGCTTGCCGGATCGGACACGCTCTGGGCATAGAACCCGGCGAAGTCCGGCTGGTGGCCGGCCCAGATGACGAGGGGCAGCATCACGGCCGTGCCGATCCCGGCCAGCGTCAGGCCGGCCCGCCAGTCGCCGATCCGCAGGCCATAGCGCCGCGGGTCGTCGCGGAACAGGAGCAGCACCACCGCCAGGGGCACGAGCCCGATGAGGATGAACCGCTGGAACGTCGCGATCCGGAGCACGTCGGGAGCGCGGCTGTAGACGAACTCGCGGGGCATGAAGTCGCGGTGGAAGTCGAGGAGCAGGACCGCGACCATGACGCAGGTGGCGACCGTGGCGCGGATCGGCAGCCGCAGGCCGACGATCGTCGCGGTCGAGACGTCGGCCGGCTCGGGCGGGTAGTCCGGCGCGCCCAGGAACGCGTCGAGGAGCCGACGGCCTCGTCCCATGACGACGGTTCTCCTGCGCTAAACGGTCGTCGCGGGCCTGCGCCGCGGTCCGCCGTGACGATACACGCCGGAGGCGGCCGGCCCGGGCAGATCCGGGCTTGCACGAACGCGGCCGACCGCCGGGAAGCGCCGGTACACTGCGGGTCCACTCGACCGGAGGCACCGATGGACGATCGCCGGCAGGCGCCATCCCCGCTCGACCCGCTCGGCGCGCTGCTCGCCGGCGGACGGTCCGTCGTGCTCGACGGCGGACTCGCGACCGAGCTCGAGGCCGACGGCGCCGACCTGTCCGACGCGCTCTGGTCGGCCCGCCTGCTCGTCGAGGATCCCGACGCGATCGTGCGCGCCCACCTGGCGTTCTTCCGGGCCGGCGCGCAGATCGCGATCACGGCCAGCTACCAGGCGACGTTCGAAGGCTTCGCGCGGCGCGGCATCGACCGGAACGCCGCCGTCGGCCTGATGCGCCGGAGCGTCCGGCTCGCGCAGGACGCACGGGCGGTCGCGCTCGCCGAGCGGGGCACCGCCGGGGAGCGGCCACTCCTCGTCGCCGCGTCGATCGGGCCGTACGGCGCGTTCCTCGCCGACGGGTCGGAATACCGCGGCGACTACGGCCTGGCCGTCCCCGCCCTGCGCGACTTCCATCGCGAGCGCATGGCCGCGCTCCTGGCGGCGGGCCCCGACCTGCTCGCCTGCGAGACGATCCCCGAGATCGACGAGGGCCGCGCACTCGTCGACCTGCTCGCCGAGCTCGGCGGCGCGGGCTGGTTGAGCTTCAGCTGCGCGGACGGGGCCCGCCTCCGCAGCGGTGCGCCGGTCGAGGAGGCGTTCGCCCTCGCCGACGGCTCGCCGGGCGTCGTGGCGATCGGCATCAATTGCACGGCGCCCGAGTACGCGCTCGAGCTCGTCGGGCGGGCGGTCGCCGTCACGGGCAAGCCGGTCGTCGTCTACCCGAACAGCGGCGAGGCCTGGGACCCGGCCGGCCGGCGCTGGGTGGCCGCGAGGGTGGGTGCCCAGGCCGCAGGCGGCACGAACGCGACGGTCGCCACGCGCGCGGCCGTTGGATCCGCGGACGCCGACGCGGTCGGGGCCGTTTCCGCCCGAGCCTGGATCGCGGCCGGTGCCCGGCTCGTCGGGGGCTGCTGTCGGGTCGGACCCGCGCAGATCGCCGAGATCGCGGACGCCGTCGATCGCGCCGCGTGACCGGTCGACGATGAACGGACCCTCGCGCGCCGCGCGCACCGCCCGCCGGCCGACCCGCTTTTCCGCGGTGGCGGCGGAACCGGCCGGCCCCGGGATCGGGCGGGCCCGCGACCCGCTCGCCCGCGAGGTCCGGCTCCTCGGCGCGCTGCTCGGCCAGGTCATCGCCGAACAGGCCGGCCCCGAGCTCTTCGCCCTCGTCGAGGGCCTCCGCTCGCGGTTCATCGCCATCCGTCGGGGCGCCCTCGCGACCGACGAGGAGGCCCGCCACCGGGCCCAGGAGCGGATCGCCGCCGACGTCTCGGCGCTCCGTCGGGACGAGCTCGAGGCGCTGACCCGCTCGTTCACCCTCTACTTCCAGCTCGTCAACCTGGCCGAGGAGCGCCACCGGGTGCGGACGCTCCGCCGCGCCGCACATCGGGCACCGGGCGGGGTCGCCGAAGGCTCGGTCGCCGAGGCGCTCGGTCGCCTCCGCGCGGCGGACGCCGAGCTCGAGGTCCCGTCGGGCATCGATGCGCTCCTCGGCCGACTCGTCGTGTCGCCGGTGCTCACGGCGCACCCGACCGAGGCGCGGCGGCGCACGCTCCTCGTCGCCCTCCGGCGGATCGGCCGCCTGCTCGAGCGCCTCGCCGACCCCGACGTCACCCCGGACGAGGACGCGGAGATCCGGCGGCATCTCCGCGGCGAGATCGCCACGCTCTGGCGGACCGCGGAGATCCGGTCGATCGCCCCGGCGCCACTCGACGAGGTCCGGGCCGGCCTCGCCTTCTTCGACGAGACGTTGTTCACGGTCGTGCCGAGGGTGTACCGGGCGATCGACGCCGCCTGGGATCGCTTCGGGGAGACCGGCGCCGGCGTCGATCGGGGCGGCGCCCTGGCGGCCGACGCCGGCCGGACGGGGACGCGTCCGCCCGCGATCAAGGCGTTCCTCCGGTTCGGTTCCTGGATCGGGGCCGACCGGGACGGCAATCCGTCCGTGACGGCCGACACGACGCTCCATGCCATGCGCATCCACGCGGATCACCTCCTGCGCGGCTACGAGGCCGTCGCCCTGCGGCTCATGCAGACGGTCGCGGTCGCCGTCCCGGCCGACCGCCTCGACGCGGCCCTCGCGCGCGCCATCGTCCGCGACTCAGAAGACCTGCCGGAGACCGCGCGCCAGCTCCGCCGACGGTTCCCCGACGAGCCGTATCGCCAGCGGTTCGGGGCCATCGCCGAGCGCCTCCGGCGGACACGGGCCGGCCTGACCGCCCAGCCCGGTCCGGCCACCGGCCGATATGGCGGACACGAGGCCTTCGACGAGGACCTGCGGATCGTCCAGGCCGCGCTCGAGGCCGACGGGCTTCCGCGGATCGCCTGGGGCGACCTCGCCGACCTGCGCTGGCAGGTGGCCACGTTCGGGTTCCACCTCGCGTCGCTCGAGGTCCGCCAGCACGCCGCCGTCCACCGGGCGGCCCTCGCCGCGCTCGACGCCGGAGCGCCGGCGGCCACCGAGGTCGCGCCGGGGGTCGCCCTCGGCGAGGTGATGGCGTCGTTCCGGGCGATGGCCCGCCTCCAGGCGCGGTTCGGGGAGGCGGCCTGCCACCGCTACGTCGTCTCGTTCTCGACGCGCCCGGAGGACGTCCTGGCCGTGCTGGAGCTGGCGCGCCGGGCCGGCGATCCGGACCTCCTCGGCGGCGATCTCGTGGCCCTCGGGGAGCTGCCCGCGGCGACGCCCGTCGTTGATGTCGTGCCCCTCCTCGAATCCGCCGCCGGCCTCGACGACGCTGGCGGCTTCCTCGACGAGCTCCTCTCCGATCCCGGCTATCGAGCCCACCTGGCGACGCGGCCGCGCGGGGGCCAGGAGGTCATGCTCGGCTACTCGGATTCCTCGAAGGAGGCGGGATTCCTCGCCTCGAACTGGTCGCTCCACCAGGCCCAGACCGCGCTCGTCTACGCGGCCCGGCGCCACGGCGTCGAGCTGACGCTCTTCCACGGCCGGGGCGGCGCGATCGGTCGCGGTGGCGGCCCCGCGAGCCGGGCGATCCTCGCCCAGGCGGCCGGCTCGGTCGACGGCCGGCTCCGGTTCACCGAGCAGGGCGAGATGGTCGCGGCGCACTACGGGAGCCCGGAGATCGCCCGACGCCACCTCGAGCAGGTGATCGCCGCGACACTCCTCGCCTCGAGCCCGGAGCACGAGGCCGCCGTGGATCGCGCGGCGACCGACGGCGCCTTCGTCCTCGCCGAGCTGGCCGCCCTGTCACGGGCGGCCTACCGGGCCCTCGTCGAGATGCCCGGCTTCTTCCGGGTCTTCGCCGGGGCGACGCCCATCGCCGAGATCGCCGGCCTGGCGCTCGGGTCGCGACCGGTCGCGCGCCCGGGCCGACGGCCCGCCGCCACCGACGGTTCGGCCGGGGCCGGTCCGAGCGGCGTGGCCGCGGCGCACATCAGCCTCGACTCCCTGCGGGCGATCCCGTGGGTCTTCGCCTGGTCCCAGGCGCGCACCGACCTGCCCGGCTGGTACGGCCTCGGCACGGCCCTCGAGACATACCTCGATCGCGGCGGCCGGGAGGGACTCGAGCGCCTCCGCCTGCTCCATCGGAGCTGGCCCTTCTTCGCCTCGATCGTGGACAACGCCGAGCTCTCGCTCGCTCGCGCCGACCCCGGCACGTTCCGCCGCTACGTCGCCCTGGTCGGCGGCCCCGAGGCGTCCGCGGTGGAGGGCGCCATCGATGCCGAGTACGACCGGTCCGTCCGGGCTGTCCTGTCCATCACCGGCCGCGACGGCCTCCTTGCCGGCGACCCCGCCCTGCGCCGCTCGATCGAGCTGCGGACGCCCTACGTCGACGCGCTGTCGGCCCTCCAGATCGAGCTCCTGGCCCGGCTCCGCAGGACGCCGCCCGGCGACCCCGAGTCGGCCCGCCTGCGGAAGATCGTGGGCGCGACGCTCAGCGGGATCGCGGCCGGCCTCCAGACGACGGGCTGAGCGGGCCGCCGACGATTCGGGAACCGTTCGGACCGTCGCTCACCCCTGACAGCCTGAGCGGTCCGGCACGGATCGCCGCGAGGGGTTGGACATGCGGTACGGCCATGGCAGTCAGGACGCGGGGTGGCAGGGTCCGGGCGCCACCGCGCACGTCGAGGCCTGGTCCGTGGAGGCCGGAGACGACCCCACGCCCGTCCTCGAGGAGCTCGGCGCGACGCCCGTCGGGTCCGTGGGTCCAAAGGTCGATCGCCGCCTCGGGCTGGTCGTCGGGTTGATCGCGGCCGTCGTGGGGTTCGGGTTCATGACCCGGAACGGGCATGAGCCGAGCGCGCGTAACGGGGACGACATCGCATCCGTCCGCACAGCTCCGTCGGCCGAGCCGGCGACCCACGACCCCGCCTATGCGCCGGCGCTGTCGATCGCCCGATCCGAGGTACCCACCGGGACGACCATCGCGATCGGCGTGAGCGAGGTCGCCGGCGGTTTGAGCTGGCTCACTGTCGACGCATCCGGGATGTCGTCGGGCGTCGTTCTCGACGTCGCTGCACGGACACCCTCGGGCGATCTCGTCGCATGCGGTTCGGCTTCGGCCGCGAGCGACGACGAGCGTCCTGCGTCGGACGGGGGAGAACGTGTCGGTGTCGGGTCTGTCCGCGCGCGGATCCTCCTACGCAGACACGAGTCGCCGGGCACCCTCGGCGTGACGATCCGGTGGCGCGACGGCCGGGACGGGTCCGCCTGGTCGATGTCCGGGCCCCCGGGATGTCCGACGGCCCCGCGATGACGAAACGGATGGGCCCATCGCCGGCGACCTGTGGCGTAGGCTGTCCCCGTTCCGAGCCAGGCGGTCGGCGAGGGAGGCCGGATGCGGCGTGATCTCGTGGAACGCGCGGTATCGGGCGACCACGACGCCTTCGCTCAACTTGCATCCGCGATGCTCGGGCGCTCGTACAGCGTCGCCCGGCTCATCCTGCGCGACCCCGACCTGGCCCATGACGCGGTCCAGGAAGCCTTCGTCGCCGCCTGGCGCGACCTGGCGGGCCTGCGGGACCCTGAGCGGTTCGAATCGTGGCTCACGCGCCTCGTCGTCCGATCCTGCTACCGGGAGGCGCGCCGTCGTCAGCGGTTCGGGCGGTTCGAGGTCGACATCGGCTCGATCGAGCCGGGGACCCCGGACGAGAGTCGGCACATCGCCGATCGAGACCAGCTCGAACGCGGCTTCCGGCACCTGGACCCCGAGCAGCGCGCGATCCTCGTGCTGCATTTCTTCCAGGGGCTGCCCCTCACCGAGGTGGCCGACGTGCTCGCCATCCCCACCGGCACCGTGAAATCGCGACTCCACCGCTCGATGGGAGCGATCCGGGCGACCCTCGACGCGGATGCCCGGGCCGCCATGCTCCGGGAGGAGCGCGCATGACCGCGAACGACACGGATCTCGAGCGTCGGATCACCCGCTGGTTCTCGGCCGAGGCGCTCGACGGACCGCCGAGCGGGCTCCTCGAGGCGATCCTCGTCGAGACCTCGACCACGCCGCGCCGCGCCGCATGGCAGATCTGGCCGTTCGGCGTGCCGCGCTCGCTCCGCCGCGGCAGAACCGCCGGGCTCGTGGGACGCGTCGCGCTGCTGGTCGTGGTCCTGCTCGCCCTCGTCGCCGCGGCCCTCGCGTTGTCGGCCGGCGGCCCCAGGTTGCCCACGCCTGTCGGGCCCGCCGTGACGGGCCTGATGGCCTTCGACGATGGCGGGGACATCTTCGTCGCGGGGCCGGACGATCCGGTTCGTCGCCAGTTGACGTCGGGGCCTGCGCTCGAGACGAGTCCGAGCTTCTCGCCGGACGGCAGGCTCATCGCCTATTGGGTACGCACGGCGATGGGCACCCCATCGTCGCTCTGGGTCATGGACGCGGATGGATCCAACCCCCGCAACGTCACGGGCGCCCTGGACCTGTCGGGCGCCGAGAACATCCTCGCCGCGTGGTCGCCCGACTCGCGTCAGCTGGCCTTCTCCGCCGGCGATTACTACACGAGCTCGCGCCTGTATGTCGCCGACGCGACCGGTGGTGGCGCCCGCGAGATCGGGAAGGATGGGCTCTCGCGCGTGGATCCTTCCTGGTCCCCGGACGGCCGCCTCATCGCCTTCCGCGGTGGGACGATCGGTGTGTCGCCCGACGCCTTGCCCGTGGACGATGCGATCGGGGTGTACGTCATCGCCCCCGACGGGACCGGCGAGCGGCGTGTCGGCCACCTTCCGAGGGCAGGGGGTGCCCCCAACCAGTTCGGCGGTCCCCTGTCAGGGTCCCCGCCGTCGTGGTCGCCCGACGGTCGCTGGCTCACCTACGCCTACGGCCCGGCGGGCCACCACGACATCGCGATCGGGGCGGTGGATGGCTCCGAAGAGCGCCAGATCGTCACGTCCGCCGATGACGACATGCTGCCGACCTTCTCCCCGGATGGGACCCGGATCGCGTTCGTCCGACATGTCCCGGTCGCCGGCGACTCGGTCGGTCGTTTGTCCGCCTGGACCGTGCCGATGTTCGGTGGAGCGCCGTCGTCCATCGACGCGGGCGCGGCCATCGCATTCCAGCCCCTCGCCTGGTCGCCCGACGGTCGGCAGCTGCTGACGTATTCCCGCGACGGCGCGCAGATCCGCATCCTGCCGTCCGATGGGGGGCCCGCGACGGTCATCGTCATCGGCGTCCCGGACGCGGTGGGGCCGAATGGCACGACCAACGCGATGAACCAGGAACGGGCGAGCTGGCAGCGGCTTGCGCCGTGAGCGAAGCGCGGCTCAGGTCAGGCTGAGCCGGACCGGGACCCGGCCGCGGAACGGGATGCGGCCGAGCAACGCGTCGGCCATCGCCCGGAGGTTCGGCGGCTGGATCCCGTACGTGCAGGCGTACGTGCCGGCGTCGGGGTACGCGAGCAGGTCGAACGGCGTGCGGAGCGCGACCGCGACGAGCGGCGACCCACCCTCCGCGAGGGCCTCGACGAGTCGGCCCTGGCCGGGGTGCGCGAGCGCGTCCACCGTCCCGACGATCGTGACCGTGGACCCGGCCGCCGACCGGCGGAGCGCCGCGACCGCCGCCGGGTCCGGGTCGAGAGGCGCCTCGAATGCCGCCACGGTGGCGTCCATGCCGCCCTCCCGAAGCGTGTCGCGCAGCGCGTCGGCGAGGCCCGTGACCGCGTACGAGGACGTGTCGGCCGGGGTGAGGTCGACCGGCCGCGGGGCGATCGCGACGATGCGCCAGGGGCCGTTCGACGGGGGACGCAGCGGCACAAGGCCCGCCCGATCGCGCACCAGCGTCACGGCCCGCTCGGCGATCTCCCTCGCCAGGGCGCGATGCGCGGCCGATCCCACGACGTCGAGACCCGGCTGGGCCGGCGCGCGGCCGATCCAGCGCCGGAGGGCGCGCACCCGTCGCCGCGAACGGCGCAGCGCGCCCGCGTCGAGCGTACCGGCGGCGGCGTCCGCGACGAGGCCGTCGACGGCCCGGTCCTCGAGCGCGGAGGGATGGACAGTGAGCATCAGGTCGACCCCCGCGCGCACCGACTGAGACACGATCTCAGGAAGCGAATCGTGGTCTCCGAGCGCGCCCATGTCGAGCGCATCCGTGACGCTGACCCCGATGAACCCGAGCTCGCCGCGGAGGAGGTCGGCGGCGAGCTCGGGAGCGAAGGTGGCAGCCACCGCGCGACCACCCGTCAGGGCCGGCACGGCGATGTGGCCGAGCATCACGAGCCGCGCCCCGGTCCGGATCCCGGCCCGGAACGGGACCAGCTCGCGGGCCCGCAGGGTCGGGCCGTCCACGGTCGCGACGGGCAGCCCGTGATGGGAATCCACGGTCACGGATCCGTGGCCGGGGAAGTGCTTGAGTGTCGCGGCCACGCCCCGTGTCTGGATCCCCCGGACCATCGCGGCGGCGAGGCGGCCGGCCAGGGCCGGGTCGCTGCCGAACGTCCGCGTCCCGAGGACCGCGTTGCCCGGGCTGCCCAGGAGGTCGCAGACCGGCGCGTACGCGACCGTCACGCCCATCGCCGCGAGCTCCAGCCCGATCGCCGCGCCGCAGCGTCGAGCGAGAGCGGCCGAGCCGGTCGCCGCGAGCGCGAGGTTGCCCGGCCAGGCGGTCGTCCCGTCGCTCATGGCCTGGAGCTGGCCGCCTTCCTGGTCGGCCGCGATGAGGAGCGGCGGCGCGCCGGACGGTCGGGCAGCCTGGAGCGCTGCGGTGAGCGCCCGGACCTGCCCCGGTGTCGCCACGTTCTTCGCACGGAAGAGGGTCACGCCGCCGGCCCGCCCGGCCGCGATCGCGACGAGGACCTCCGCCGTCGGCTCGAGTCCGACGAAGCTGCGCAGGATCCGTTCCCCGACGAGCCCCGTCAGGGCACGCTCCCCGAGCGGCCGCGTCGGCCGTGTTGGCTGCGTCGGCGGCGCCGGCCGCGGCGCGCTCCCTCGGGCGCTCATCCCTTGATCGCGCCGCTCAGGCCGCGGACGAAGTGCCGCTGCAGGGCCACGAAGAAGAGGAGGATCGGGACGACCGTCATCGTCACGCCCGCCGCGATCCCCCGGAAGTCGGACGCGAAGAAGCCCTGGAGCGCGGCGAGCCCGACGGGGAGCGTCTTGTTCGTCATCGTCGGCAGCATGAGCGACGGCCAGAGGAAGTCGTTCCAGGACGTCACGAACGTGAAGATGGCCACCGTCGCGACCGTGGGCCGCACGAGCGGCAGGGCGATCTGCCACCAGATCCGCCAGTCGCGCGCGCCATCCACCCGGGCGGCGTCGATGAGCTCGTTGGGTACGCCCCTGAACGCCTGGCGCATCAGGAAGATGTTGAACGCGCTCGCCAGGCTCGGCCAGATGAGCGCCGGCAGCGAGTCGTAGTAGTTGAAGAAGCGGGCCAGCAGGTAGCCCGGCAGGAACGTGAGCTGGCTGGGCACGATGAGCGTCGCCAGGAGCAGGTAGAAGATCAGGTCCCGGCCGCGGAAGCGCATCTTGGCCAGCGGGTACGCCGCCAACGAGGCGATGAGCACGTTGAACGTCGTCAGCGCGACCGACACGACGATGCTGTTGAGGAAGAACTTCGGGATCGGGAGCACGTCGAGGACGCGACCGTAGTTGGCCAGCGTGGCGTCATGCGGGAGGAGCTGCGGCGGGGTCGAGAACAGGAGGTCGTCCGGCCCCTTGATCGAGGTCAGGAAGATCCAGACGAACGGGAAGATGAACACGACGGCGATGAGCGCCAGCACGACGTACCAGAACGTCGCGCTCAGCATCCGGCGACCCGTGCGGCCTGCGCCGGCCGCCATGGACCGTGGTCGGGCGGCGGTCGCGGGAGTGACGGCAGGGACGGCGGCCATCAGGTCCGCTCCGACCCACGTTCCAGGAACCGGACGTTGACGATCGAGAAGGCCAGCGTCAGGGCCAGCAGCACCATCGCGATCGCCGCCGCATAGCCCGCGTGCCCGTTCACGAACGCCTGCTTCCAGAGGTAGAACACGACCGTCACCCCGGAATCGAGGATGCCTCCGGAGCGGTTCGTGAGCACGTAGATCTCGTCGAAGACCTTGAGCGCCGCCAGGCTCGAGATGACCGACACGAACGCGATCTGGGGTCGGAGCCCGGGCAGGCTGACATGCCAGTGCTTCTGGATGTCGTTGCAGCCGTCGATCCGGGCCGCGTCGTACAGCTCGTCCGGGATGTTCTGGAGCCCGGCCAGGAAGATGACGGCGTAGTAGCCGACGCCGGCCCAGATCGTCAGGAGCATCGCGATCGGCAGGACCAATCCGGGCTCACTGAGCCACTGGATGGGGTCCTTGATCGCGCCCAGGGAGATGAGCACGCTGTTGATGAACCCGTTGCGGTCGAACAGCCAGCGCCAGGCGATGCCGATGGCGATGCTGCCACTCACGGCGGGCACGAAATAGAGCGCCCGGAAGATATGGATGCCCTTGAGCTTGCGGTTGACCAGGATGGCCAGCGCGACGGAGAGGGCGATGATCGTCGGCGTGACCAGCAGGTAGA
>DASVIK010000185.1:0-4404 GCA_036382135.1 Candidatus Limnocylindrales bacterium
GTTCTTCGAGACCTTTGTCGGCCCTGAGGACCACGGGCTGCCGCCCGACAACTTCCAGGACGATCCCGGTCCGGCGGTCGCGCATCGCACCTCGCCGACGAACATCGGGATGTACCTGCTGGCGACCGTGACGGCTCGCGACTTCGGGTGGATCGGGACGCTCGAGATGGTGGAGCGCCTGGAGGCGACGCTCGCGACCATCGGGAGCCTCGAGCGTTTCCGCGGGCACCTGTACAACTGGTACGACACGCGCGACCTGCACCGGCTCGAGCCGGCGTACGTGTCGTCGGTCGACAGCGGCAATCTCGGCGGTCACCTGCTGGCGCTGTCCAATGCCTGTCGCCAGATGATCGATCAGCCGCTCCCGGTCGCGGCGGCCCTGTCCGGGATCGGTGACGCGATGGCGTTGACACGCGAAGCAGCCGGCACGATCGACGACCACCGGCCGAGCCAGACCCTCACCCGGCGGCACCTCGACGAGGCCCTCGAGCTGCCCGTCGCGACCGACGGCGACGCCCTCGCCACCCCGGAGGCGTGGGCGGCCCGCCTGGACCAGCTGTCGGCCCACGTCCGGACGCTGTCCGACGTCGCTTCGGCCTTCACGGCGGAACGCGGGGAGGGTGCGGACGGCGAACTCGTGGTCTGGGCCGAGGCATCCCGCCTGGCCGTGACCAGCCACGTTCGAGACCTCGCCCTCCTCGTACCCGCGCCCGGGGTGACCGGCTTCTCGACGATCGCCGAGCTGTCCGACCCCACGGACCCGGACGCCGGCGCCGGTTCCCCGGCCGCGACACTCCTCGTCCGACGCCTCCAGGCGATCGCCGACCAGGCGCAGCAGCTCTTCCGGGAGATGGATTTCAGCTTCCTGTTCGACCCCACGCGCAAGCTCTTCTCGATCGGGTTCCGCGTCCGCGACGGGACCCTGGATCCGAGCTACTACGACCTGCTCGCGTCCGAGGCCCGCCTCACCAGCTTCCTCGCCATCGCCAAGGGCGATGTCGCCGCGGAGCACTGGTTCCGGCTCGGTCGCCCTCTGACGCCGGTCGGACGCGGCTCCGCCCTGATCTCGTGGTCGGGATCCATGTTCGAGTACCTCATGCCCGCCCTCGTGATGCGCGCCCCCGCCCTGAGCCTGCTCGACCATACGTACCGGCTGATCGTGGCCCGCCAGATGAGCTATGCGGCCGAGCGCGGCGTGCCCTGGGGCATCTCGGAATCGGCGTTCAACGCGCGCGACCTCGAGCAGACCTACCAGTACGCGAGCTTCGGCGTGCCCGGTCTCGGCCTGAAGCGGGGCCTGAGCGAGGACGTCGTCGTCGCCCCGTACGCGACCGCCCTCGGGGCGATGATCCAGCCGCAGGCGGCGGTCCGGAACTTCGCTCGTCTGAGCGAGGCCGGCGCGGGCGGGCGGTACGGCTTCCGGGAGGCCCTCGACTACACGGCGCGCCGGCTCCCCGAAGGGGCCTCGGTGGCGATCGTGAAGAGCTACATGGCCCATCACCAGGGGATGGCCCTCGTCGCGATCGGCAACGTCCTCAACGATCGGGCCATGGTCGAGCGCTTCCACGCCGATCCGATCGTCGAGGCCACGGAGCTCCTGCTCCAGGAGCGGATGCCCCGCGACGTCCTCGTCGCGAGGCCCCGCGGTGACGAGGTCAAGAGCGCCGCCGACGTGCGCGACCTCGTGCCGCCCGTCCTGCGCCGGTTCACCTCTCCGCACGACCCGATCCCGCGGACCCAGGTGCTGTCGAACGGGCGCTACGCGGTCATGGTGACGGCCTCGGGATCCGGCTACAGCCGCTGGGGCGACATCGCCGTCACCCGCTGGCGCGAGGACGTCACGCGCGACTCGTGGGGCAGCTTCCTATTCCTGCGCGACATGCAGACCGGCGCGGTCTGGTCCGCGGGCCACCAGCCCAGCGGGGCGGAAGCGGACAGCTACGAGGTCACCTACTCGGAGGACCATGCCGACTTCTCGCGGCGCGATGGCTCGATCGTCACCGGCCTGACGATCGTCGTGTCGACCGAGCACGACGCGGAGATCCGGCGGGTGTCGCTGACGAACCTCGGTTCCCACGCCCGGGAGATCGAGCTCACGTCGTATGCGGAGATCGCGCTCGCGCCGCAGGCCGCCGACGCCGCCCACCCGGCCTTCCAGAACCTGTTCGTCCAGACCGAGTTCGCGCCCGACATCGGGGCGATCCTGGCGACCCGCCGGCCGAGATCAAGGGACGAACAGCCGATCTGGGCCGCCCACGTCGCGGCGGTCGAGGAAGAGAGCGGCGCGGTCATCCAGTACGAGACCGATCGGGCCCGTTTCCTCGGTCGCGGCCGGTCCGTGCGCTCACCGGTCTCGGTGATCGACGGGCGGCCACTCTCGAACACGGTCGGCGCGGTCCTGGACCCCATCTTCAGCCTCCGGTGCCGGATCAGCCTCGCCCCGGGCGCCACCGCCCACGCGATCTTCTCGACCGTCGTGGCCGGATCGCGCGAGGAGGTCCTGGACCTGGCCGACAAGTACCGCGAGTCGGCCACCTACGAACGAGCCGCGACACTGGCGTGGACGCAGGCCCAGGTCCAGCTCCATCACCTGGGCATGGAGACCGACGAGGCCCACCTCTTCCAGCGCCTCGCCAACCGGATCCTCTTCTCGGACCCGTCGCTCCGGCCGTCGGCCGGCCTCCTGGGGCGCAACGAACGCGGAGCGCCCAGCCTGTGGGCCCACGGCATCTCGGGCGACCTGCCCATCGTCGTGGTCCGGATCGACGAGGCGGCGGACCTCGAGATCGTCCGGCAGCTCCTCCGGGCGCACGAGTACTGGCGACTCAAGCTGCTCGACGTCGACCTCGTCATCATCAACGAGGAGGGCGCCAGCTACGCCCAGGACCTCCAGGAAGCGCTCGAGACCCTCGTGCGGACGAGCCAGTCCATGTTGATCCACGAGGCCCACGCGGGCCATGGCGGCGTGTACATCCTGCGCGGCGATCGGCTGTCGGTCGAGGACCGGACCCTCCTCCAGTCGGCTGCCCGGGCTGTCCTGCTGAGCCGGCGGGGCAGCCTGAGCGATCAGGTCATCCGCCTGGAGCGTCCGAAGGCGATCGCTCCGCCCGCGGCGGCCGCCACCGCGCCGCCGAGCTCGGCGCAGGTCAGGATCGAGCCGACCCCGGCGCGTCCGGACCTCGAGTTCTTCAACGGGCTCGGTGGCTTCGCCGACGACGGGCACGAATACGTCGCCATCCTCGGCCCGGGCCAGTCCACCCCGGCGCCGTGGCTGAATGTGATCGCCAACCCGTCGTTCGGGTTCCAGGTCTCCGAATCCGGGTCGGGCTACACCTGGTCCGGGAACAGCCGTGAGAACCAGCTGACCCCGTGGTCCAACGACCCGGTGAGCGACCCCGTGAGCGAGGCGATCTACGTTCGCGATGACGACACCGGCGCGCTGTGGGGGCCGACGGCCCTGCCGGTCCGCCGCGAGGAATCGACCTACGTCGCACGCCATGGAGCTGGCTACAGCCGGTTCGAGCACTTCCACGACGGCATCGAGCTCGGCCTCGTCCAGTTCGTCCCGCTCGACGACGCCCTGAAGGTCTCGGTGCTCACGATCGAGAACCGATCGGGGCATGCGAGGCGCCTCTCGGTGACCGCCTACGCCGAATGGGCCATGGGCACGTCGCGGGGCGCCAACGCCCCGCGGATCGTCACCGCCCTGGAGCCCGAGACCCACGCGCTCCTCGTGCGGAACCCGTGGAACACCGAATTCGGCGGTCGGGTCGCATTCCTCGACCTCGGCGGACGGCAGACGTCGTGGACGGCGGACCGGACCGAGTTCCTGGGCCGCAACGGCGCTCCGGACCGGCCGGCCGGCCTCGAACGCGGATATCGGCTGTTGGGAGCGGTCGGGGCCGGGATGGACCCGTGCACCGCGCTCCAGACGAGCTTCGAACTCGCGAACGGGGAGCGGACCCAGGTCCTCGTCCTCCTCGGCGAGGCGGATGGGGCAGCCGCCGCGGCCGAACTCATCACGAAGGGGCGCTCGGTCGACCCTGAGGCGACCCTGCGCGCCGTGGCGAGCCATTGGGACGACGTGGCCGGCACGGTCCAGGTCCGGACGCCCGACCGGTCGATGGACATCATGCTCAACCGCTGGCTCATCTACCAGACGCTCGCGTGCCGGCTGTGGGCAAGGACCGCGTTCTACCAGGCCGGCGGCGCGTTCGGGTTCCGCGACCAGCTGCAGGACGTCATCGCCCTCGTGACCGCGAAGCGCGACCTCGCCCGGGAGCACCTCCTGAGGGCCGCGGCGCACCAGTTCACCGAGGGTGACGTCCAGCACTGGTGGCATCCGCCGTCCGGTCGGGGCGTCCGGACCCGGATCTCGGACGATCGGGTGTGGCTGCCGTACGC
>DASVIK010000186.1:0-5551 GCA_036382135.1 Candidatus Limnocylindrales bacterium
GCCGCCAGCTCGAGCTCGCTCGCCATCGCCAGACCGGCGAGGCCGTCATGCCGGGCGAGCGCCCCCGCGGCGAGGTCGATCGCCGAGACCCCGCGGGTCCCGGAACCCCAGAGCAGGGCGATGAGCTCCGCCGCGCTCAGCCCTCCGGCGCCGCGGAGGGCGAGCCGTTCCCGCGGCCGCTCGGCGACCGGCAGCTCGCGGAGCGATCGGCCGACCGCGAACGCGGCTTCCTGCACGGAGCGCATCGGTGACATCGCGACCTCGTCGTTGGCTCGGCCGGGAACGGGCGTCCCCGGGACCCGAGCGACGGGAGCCCGCCGATTCCCCCCGCCGCCCGGATCCAAGGGACGACGCGAGCGTATCGGGGGGCCGTTGGCGGGACCTCACCAGGCACGGGGTGGCGATGCACGCGGGCTCACCCGCGGCTCGACCGCCCGCCGGCCAGGCCCAGGACGACGAGACCGGGCGGCGCCTCGAGCCTCAGGCGAGGAAGACGATCAGGAGCGGAAGGGCGTTGAATGTCGAGTGAAGGGCCAGCGACTCGTAGATCGAACCCCGCCGGAGGAAGACGGCCGCGAGCGCGAGCGAGACCGGGATGCGGCCGAGGAACGCAAAGGCCGCGAACCCGAGGCCCTGCCCGAACGAATCCGCGCCGCTGACGGTGAGGACGTGGATGAAGGCGAAGAACAGGCCGCTCCGGACGATCGCCCCGCCCCGCGACATCGTCCGGGCCCAGGCGGTCGTCGCGAAGCCGCGGAAAAAGATCTCCTCGCTGAGCGGCGCGATGACGACCGCAACGAGAACGTCCGCGAGGCGCTCCACGGCCGAGGTCGCGACCGGCAACGGACCGCTCGGCACCGGCAGGAGCGAGCCGAGCGCGAGCGCGAGCAACCCGGTGGCGAAGACGAGGGCGACCCCCCAGAGGGCCCCCGCTCCGATCCCCCGGACGATCTCGGCGCCCCGCTGGACGAAGCCGAGATCGCGCACGGTCAGCGCCCCGGTGCCGATGACGAGCAGGCGCACGAGCCCCACGAAGGGCAGGGCCGTCGCCAGGCTGCCGGCCACGATCCCCGCCGGCGAGTCGAAGTCCAGGCCGAAGACCGTGAGGATGAAGGCGGCCAGGACATCGAGCAGGACCGAGATCGGCACAGCCGCGGCGAACACGAGGAACGGCGACGGCCCCGCGTACCCGGCCTGCCCTCGGGCGCGGCGCTCGAGCGACTGCTGCCCGGCGCCGGCCATGAGGCCGACGCTAAGGGAGGCGAGCCCGACGATCAGCAGGACGACCCGGCCCACCGATGGCCCGGACAGGAGCCCCACGAGGACGAGGCCCAGTCCCACGAGGCAGGCCAGCCAGCCGACGAGATAGAGACCGGGCGCGACCCGATGCTCGAGGCTGAAGGTCCGCAGGCCCGGCCGTGCAGACGCGACGGCTCCGTCAGGTGCCGGGTCGGCGGGTGGCGGAACCTCGACCGCGGGAGCCTCGGACGTCAGCGCGTGCGACGAGACCTGACCAGGATCGAGGTCCGGCGGTTCGGGCCGGCCGGACGCGTCGGGCCCGGGGGTCGCGGACGGGTCGGACGACTCTTCCGGCGGTCCCGACTCCGTCAACGCTACTGAAGCGGGTCGACGGCCCGGCGGGACGTGCCGGTCCGGCGGACCCGCCGGGCAGGCTCAGGGACCTGGAGCGGAGCGGGTGCCTCGAGGACGGTCGGACGGGCGACGTCCGGGAGCGGCATCACCGCGGCGGCGGCGGGTCGTCGCTCGAAGTCCTTGCCGCACCATGCGCACAGGGACCATTCGAGGCCCACGAGGCGGCTGCAGTTCGGGCAGACGCGTCGCAGCCGGGTCCGGCAGGTGGGACAGATGATCCATTCGTCGTTGATCCGGCGGGCGCAGGTGGGGCAGCTCTCGACCGCCTCGACCTCGACGAGCATCGCCTCCTCGGCGAGCAACCGCTCGTTGACTTCGCCGATCCGCTCCTGGGGCCGGACGATGCGGTACACGATGACCGAGGCCCAGAAAAGGAGCGGCGAGGAGACGATGATGAACGCCGACGCCAGGTAGGGCAGGATCGGGTTCTCGGTCCGCAACTGCATGTCCCGGAACGCCCAGTACGAGGCGGCCAGCCAAAGGACGACGATGTAGACGCCGATCCCCTCGACGATGAGGTGGAGGATCGGATTCCCAAGGAAGCCGGAGATCGCCCCACCGATCTGCGCGATGAATACGTCCATGAGCGGGTCCGCGTCGCCTCCGCTGCTCGTTTCGTCCGCCGCTCGCGCGGCTGCCGTCCGCCGGTTCCCCAGGCCGGAACGTCACGCCGGGGGCAGTGTATCAGGGGTATCGGTCGGGACAGGACGCGGGAGAACCCGTCCGCGTTACGCCGGGTTCACGTCTGTCTTCGCGTCGCGGCCGCCCGACCCGCCGGCCCGCCGCAGGCCGACGGCCCCACCCATGACGAGGATCAGGCCGCCGACGGCCACGGCGTCGACCCCCCAGCCGAGGCCGAGCCGGGCGGTCGCGTAGCCCCACGCGATGCCGAGGAACCAGCCGCCGACGAGGATCGGCAGGACGACGCCCCGGGTCGGCGAGGAGATGCGGTTCGGGACCAGGGTGAGGACCAAGACGACGATCGCCACGATCATCGGCGCCAGGTCGACCGGGTTCGCGAGGCCCCACTGGCCGGTATAGGTCTGTTCGTTCTGGGTGCCGACGACACCGTTCGCCGACCACGGCAGGACGAACGCCACCGCCCCAACGAGCCCGCCGAGCGCGACGGCCCAGCCGGCAACGCCCCTCGGCGACCGGAACGGCAGGTCGGAGAACAGGCCGGCCTTCCCGGGCGTGGCATTCGCTGCCGGCACGGAGAACCAGCGGCTGGGCCGGGGTTTGGGCACGATGCTCGCCACGGTGCCGTCGGCGACGCCCGCGGCCGCGATCGTCGTCGCGGTCGCGGGCCGGCCGGTGCTCGTGGTCACGGCTGTCGGGACGACCTTCGGGGCGACATAGGCGCCCGGGACCGGCGGCAGCGGCGCGGGCCACTGGGGCTCTTCATCCGGTTCGAGCGAACTCGGCAGCGCGTCGAAGTCGTGCTCGGAGAAGGCGTCGGCGGCCGGCGCGGGAGCGGCTGGCGCGGGGGCGGGCGGAACGAGAGGCGACGCGGCGACGGGCACGGGTGCCGGCGGGGCGACGGCCGCAGGTGGCGGGGCGACGGCCGCAGGTGGCGGGGGCGCCGAGGCGGCCGCGGTCGGCGGCACGGGCCCGGTCCAGTCGCGGAGGACTGGCGGGACCGGCAGCGGCTCGGGGACGTCGTCCGTCATCCAGGCCGATGCGCTTCGGCCGACCCTGGCGGACGCGGCGGCTGCGTCCACGGCGTCGCCGCGGGGTTCGGACGCGCTTCCGGCGTCGGCCGTCGGACCCGGGGAGGTCGTGACCGTGCGCCGGGCGGCGCCGGCCACCGATGCGAGGAGCGTGCCGCAGGCGGCACACGACAGGCGCCCCGACGGCACCTCCGTGCCGCACTCCGGGCAGACGAACGCTTTCGTCGCCACGCCGACCTCTCTTTCCGATCCGATCGCGTCTCGATGGCCGTCCGGCGTCGTCGCGGTCGATCCGCGGTCGTTGACCGGTGCAGGCTCCGCACAGGTTGCCACGTGTGGGCCCGTCCGGCCAGTCCCCCCACGGGTCATGGCCGACGCCCCGAACGTCCCATGCCCGGCTCCCGGCTGGCGCCCGTTTCAGGCCGACTGGGCTCCCGCGACCTCCGCAGTCCAGAGGGCCCCGCGCCAGGCCGCCCCCATCGCGGCCAGGACCGCGCAGCCGGCCCACGCCCCCACGAGCAGGATCGTCGCGCGGACCACGGCCGACCCGTCGACCGACCCGCTCAACACGGCACCGAGGGACATCCAGGCGACCCCTGTCGCGATCAGCGCCGGCCCGACCGAGCCGACGAGGACGACGAGGCCGGCCACCGTGGTCACCAGCGTGGTCAGGGGGCGTCGGGTCACGTGGACGGCAGCTCCGGCGATCGCCCGGAAGAACGGGCGGTCGTCGAGGATGGCGAGCCGCACGGCGATGCCGCCAAGCACCTCCCCGGCGATCCAGGCGAGGACGACGGCCGCGACCTGGAGCTGGGCACCCTGGACGACCCGGAGGAGGAGGGGCGTGGCGACGTCACGCGGCAGGATCAGCTCGTGGTAGACGAGTTCGCCGACCGGGCGAGCCGTGATCGCGACCACGACGACCAGCGGAAGAAGGGCCGTCAGGCGCAGGGCGACGAGCCGGACGATCCGTCGACCGTCGACCGGGTGTGCCGCCGGATGGCCGGCCGGGCCCAGCCCCCCGACGATGGCGACGTCGGTCAGCGCCCCGATCGCGCTTCCGGCCAGGAGCCAGGTCACGGCGAGCACGATCGCGAGGACGAGGCGGACGACGCTGTCGGGGGTCAGGCCCGAAGCGGTGACCGAGGTGGGGCCGACGAACGTGGCGAGACCGACCGTGGACGGCAGTGGCGCCACCGGCAATGCCAGCAGGACGATCCCGCCGCGAGCGAGGAAGCCGCACAGGGCGACGATCCACAGGGCCGGGCGCTCCCAGGTGGCGATCGCCGCCCGGGCGAGGACAGTCACGGCTTCGGGCTGGCGCCCCCAGACGGGGACGGCGAGGATGCCGGCGGAACGCTCGGGATCGGGCTCCCACCCGTCAGCTGCTCGAGCTGCCGGAGGGCATCCTGGACGAGCGCGATCTCCGCCCCGTAGGTCGCGAAGTCGCCCGCCCGAAGCGCCGTCTGCGCCCGCTCGAAATGGGTGTTCGCGAAGTCCACCAGGCCCTGGACGCCGGCCGGCAGCGACGGGGCGGGTCCGGTCGGGGCCGGCGTCGGCGTCGTGCCCGGCGACGCGCTCGGACCCGGCGACGGCGATGGACCGCCGTTGTTGCCACTGAAGCCGCCCTGGAGCAGGAGGTTGATGGACTCCTGGAGCGTGTTCCCCCAGACGACCGTCGTGGACGAGGCGAGGACGACCTTCTCGAGCTGGGGGAACTTCGAGCTGGTCGACTGGAGGTAGATCGGTTGGAGGTAGATGATCGAGTTCTGGAGCGGGATCACGATCAGGTTGCCCTTGATGACCTTGCTGCCGGACTGGTCCCAGAGGCTGATCTGGGCGGAGATCGTCGGTTCGGTGTCGATCTTCGCCTCGATCTGGTTCGGCCCGAGCACCGAGGTGTCCTGCGGGAATTGGTAGACGAGCTCCGTGCCCCGTTGGGCGCCGTCGTTCCGTGCCGCCACCCAGGCGATCATGTTCGGCCGTGCCAGCGGCACCATCGGCTGGAGCAGGAGGAATTCCGGATCGGGCGTGTCCGGCAACCGCATGACGACGTAGTACGCCTCGGGCGGCAGGCCCTGCTGCCCGCCGGTCGCGCTCGGCACGGTCCACAGGTCGTTCTTGAAGAAGAACGTGCTGGGGTCGACGATGTGGTACGTGGCGTACTGGCGGGTCTGGACGTCGAAGAGCTCCTCGGGCACCCGCAGGTGGGCCTGGAGATCGGGGGG
>DASVIK010000187.1:0-12761 GCA_036382135.1 Candidatus Limnocylindrales bacterium
CGCGGCGATGGCTGTGGCGCGCTTCTCGTCGTCGGCCGCGTTCATGTTGATGAACAGGGCCTCGCTGCCCGCCGCGGCGATCGCGGACTTGACCGCTTCCACGTGTTCCAGGGCCGCCCGGAAGTCGAGATGGATCCCGACGATGCGGTAGCCGGCCGCGGCGAGCGCCCGTGACGTCGCCTCGCCCATGCCGGAGGAGGCGCCCAGGATCAGCGCCCAGCGCTCGCGGTCGTCGGTCATCCGGGGGAGCTCCTTCACGTGTCTGCCGCGGCGGTCGGAGGCGGCCGGCCGAGTCTACCGCGCGACGTGGCGCCTCGGTCGCGGTCGCGTGCGGTCCTGCAAGGGACGGATGGGCCATGGCGTCGGTCGGCGGGCCGACCGTTTCGCGCGTGGGTGTCCGGACATACCCCTCCGGCGTGATGCCCGTCAGGGCATCAGGTCCGGGCGACGGGATTCCGTGCGTGGCATGCCTCGCGCTCCCGCCCGTTTCGATGCCCCAGGGGGCATCACAGGGATTCGACCGTCGGTGGCGCGAGGGCGCATCGCCGGTAGGGCGGCCGTAGGGAGCTCAGCCTCAGACGACGCCGCGGGCGTGCAGGTCGGCGACCTCCCCCGCGGAATAGCCGAGCTCGGCGAGGATCTCGTCCGTGTGTTCGCCGAGGAGCGGCGGGGCGGTCCGGATCGAGCCCGGGGTCGCCGACAGCTTCATCGGCAGGCCGACCTGGCGGATCGGGCCGAGCGTCGGGTGCTCGACGGTGGCGTCCATCCCGCGCGCCTGCGCCTGCGGCAGGGCGAACGCGGCGAGGATGTCGTTGATCGGGCCGCAGGGGACCTCCGCCTCGGCGAAGCGGACGAGCCAGGTCTCCGATGTGTCCGCCGCGAGCAGCCCCGCGATGAGCGGCCGAAGCAGGCCCCGGTTCGTGACTCGATCGCCGTTCGTGGCGAAGCGCGGGTCGGCGGCCAGCTCGGGCGACCGGATCGCCTCGCAGAAGCGGGCCCACTGGCGTTCCGAGCCCACGGCCAGGGCGATCTCGCCGTCCGCGGTCGCGAACGTCTCGTACGGCACGATGTTCGGGTGGGCGTTGCCGCGCCGGACCGGCGCCCGGCCCGTGACGAAGGCGTTCTGGGCCTGGTTCACGAGCCCGGCCAGCGCCGATTCGAGGATCGACACGTCGACCCGCTGGCCGCGGCCGGCGGCCGGACCATCCGGGCGATCGCGGCCGAGCAGGGCGGCAAGGACGCCGATCGCGCCGAAGAGGCCGGTCAGGACGTCGGCGATCGCGACACCCACCTTGGCGGGCTGGCCGCCATTGGCGTCGGCGAAGCCCGTGATCGACATGAGGCCGGCCTCGGCCTGGAGGACGAAGTCGTAGCCCGGCCGGTCCGCCCACGGGCCGGTCGGTCCGTAGCCGCTGATCCCGAGGTGGACGAGGGTCGGGTTGACGGCCTCCAGGGTGGCGTCGTCGAACCCCAGCCGGTCGAGCCCACCGACGCGGAAGTTCTCCACGAGCACGTCAGCGTTACGCAGCAGGCGGCGCAGGACCGCGGCGCCATCGGGCGCCTTCAGGTCGAGCCGGATCGAGCGCTTGTTGCGATTGACCGCGAGGTAGTAGGCGGCGGTGCCGGAATCGCCCGGGCCGGTCGTTCCGGCACCCACCCACGGCGGACCCCAGGCCCGTGTCCCGTCGCCCTCGGGCGGCTCGATCTTGACGACATCCGCGCCGAGGTCGGCGAGGAGCATCGTGCACAACGGTCCGGCGAGCACGGTCGAGCAGTCGGCGATGCGCAGGCCGGCGAGCGGCCCGGGCCGGTCAGCCACCGGCGGGCCCACGGTCGTCGGCCACGGTCACGTCCGCGACCCTGGCGCGCGTCGCCCGGATGAGGTCGTCGCCGGCGAAGTGGAGATTGACGCCCCGGGCGCCGCCCCCGATGGCGACCCGCGGCCGGCCCACGATCGAGGCGTCCGCCACGACCGGCCAGGCGCGGCTGGCCGCGAACGGGGTGATCGCGCCACGTTCGTAGCCGGTCACCTCGCGCGCCTCGTCGGCGTCAGGGAGGGACAGGCGGGTCACGCCCAGGAGGGCCCGGAGCTTGGGCCAGTCGAAGCGGCGGCCGGCCGGCACGAGCACGAACAGGTAGTCATCCTCGCCCCGGCGCACGACGATCGTCCGCAGCAGCTCCCCGGGCTCGATGCCCTGGAACGCGGCGCTCTCCTCGGCCGAGGTGGCCGGCTTCGTGCGCACGACCTCGAAAGGGATGCCGGCAGCCGTGACGGCCTCGATCGCGGCGTTCGATGACTCCATGTCTGGCCGCGAGGGTAATCGGTTTGTGCGGGGTTCGTCGGGTCCGGCTCGCCCAGCGTGGCGTTGGCACGCCGGCCGTGCCACCGCCGCCCCGGGGTGCGCCGCCCCGGGGTGCGCCGCCCCGGGGCGCGCCACACCGCCTCGAGGCCCGCTCCGGCTACGATGCGCGACATGACCGACGCAGCCCAGCTCCCCCCGCCCGTCCCTGACGACCGCCTCACCCTCATGACCGTCCACGCCCACCCCGACGACGAGACGATCGGGACCGGCGGGGCGATGGCCCGGGCCATCCGTGACGGCCGACGCGTCGTCCTCATCACCGGCACGCGGGGCGAGCAGGGCGAGATCGTCGTGCCCGAGCTCGACACGCCGGAGAACCATCGCCGGCTCGGCGAGACGCGGATGCGCGAGCTCGAGGAGGCCATGGGAGTCCTGGGGGTAACCGAGTGGGAGAACCTCGGCTACCGCGACTCGGACATGATGGGCCGCCCCGGCAACAAGGACCCGCGGACGTTCTGGCAAGCCGAGCTGGACGAGGCGATCGGCCGGCTCGTGTGGTTCGTCCGGCGGTACCGGCCACACGTGATGACGACCTATAACGCGTTCGGTGGCTATGGCCACCCGGACCACATCCGCGTCAACCAGGTGTCGGTTCCCGCCTTCGCCCGGGCGGGCGATCCGGCCTGGTACCCCGAGCAGCTGGCGCCCGAGCACGGCGGCAGCGGACCCACCGTCGAGGAGGGCGGCCTCGCGCCGTGGGAGCCGAAGAAGCTCTACGAGCAGGCGATCCCCGCCTCCGTCCGGACCGCCATGAACGAGCGCCTCGCCGCCGCGGGCCAGCGCAGCTTCTGGATGCCGCCGGAGGACGCCACGCCCGAACAGATCGCCGAGTTCGAAGCGTTCGCCGCGAAGGCGCTGGTGCCCGACGAGGAGATCACGACCTGGATCGACATCGCCGATGTCCTGCCGCTCAAGTGGCAGGCCATCCAGAAGCACGTCACGCAGATCAGCACGACGAACGGGTTCATGGCGTTCGGCTTCGAGGGCTGGAAGGAGTTCTGGTCCCGGGAGGCGTACATCCTGCGCGAGTCTCGCGTCCCGACGACGCGCCACGAAACGGACCTCTTCGCCGGCCTGTAGCCCGCTGCCCGCCTGCGTGAGATCACCCTCGCGGACGAGAGCGTGGGAGCGCATGGTTCAGCGCCCTGCGGGCCTCGCAAGTCTCCGCCGGACGCTCCCCAGAAGCACGATGACCGCGCCGAGAGCGAGATGGGCAAACTGGTGATCCTCCCCAAGATCCGGGATCCGCGGTTCATCACCGTGCGTCGCGGCGGGACCCTCCAGGACGACGTCCATCGTCTTCTCGCGATGTGGGCGGCTGACTGCGCGGAGCACGTGCTCCATCACTTCGAGCAGGCGCGGCCGACGGACGACCGTCCACGTCGGGCGATCGACCATGGGCGTGCCTGGGCGCGGGGTGAGATCACGTGGTGGGCGGCCCGCACGGCGGGCGGCCATGCGAACGCCGCGGCCAGGGACCTGAGTGGTGCCGCACGGCATGCCGCGTACGCTGCCGGTCAGGCCGCGGCGGTAGGCCATGTGGCGGCCCACGAACTCGGAGCCGCGGCCTACGCGATCAGGGCGGCGCGGGCGGCAGCGACTGAAGACGACCGCGTGGAGGCCGGCCGTTCGGAGTGCCAGTGGCAGCGCGCCCGACTCCCCCGCGAGATCCGAGAACTTGTGCTCGACGACCAGCGGCTGCGCAACGCGTTGTGCTGGTTCGCGTTCGACTGCTGACACGGCTCGCTCCCGCCGGCCGCCACACCGGCGCCAAGGTGGACCTTCCGATCTGCCCCTGAGCCCGTCACCAGGGCAGAAGACCCTTCGAGGCGTCGTAGAGCTGGCCGAGGACGACCCGGCCGTCGCCGGCGGGGTCGAGCAGGTTGGGCTGGGCCTGGTCGAGGATGAGCGTCGGGTGCATCTGCGCCTGGACGAGGTGCGACCCGTTGAACGTCAGCTCGAGGATGAGGCCCTCCTGGGTGGGCTCGGACCAGACCTGGTCGAACACGAAGTTGCCGAGCGCATACCAGATCGGGCGGCCCTTGTAGACCTCCATCGCCCCGACCCAGTGGGCGTGATTGCCGATGATCATGTCGGCCCCGGCGTCGATGACCGCATGGGCCAGCGCCTGCTGGGCGGGGAACGGGGTGGGGTCGTACTCGGTGCCCCAATGGGGATAGACGATGACGAGGTTGGCGCCCGCCGCCCGCGCGGCGGCGACATCGGTCTTGACGCCGGCGGCCGTGAGGCGGGCCGATCCCGGCGTCGATACGCCGGCGGTGTAGTACCTGGCGATCGTGTCGTAGGCGAGGATCGCGACCCGGATCCCGCCGACCTTGATCACGGCGGGCTTGTGCGCGGCGGCCGCGTTCTTGCCCGCCCCGGCGTGCTTGATGCCATTCTTGTCGAGGTTGGCGATCGTCTGCAGGATGCCCGCCTTGCCGGCGTCGCCGATGTGGTTGTTGGCGATCGAGACGATATCGATCCCGGCGTCACTGAGACCCGATATCAATCGCGGGTCGGCCGAGAAGACCGTGCCCTGCGTGTGGTAGTGCGGCGTGTTCGGGGCGGGGTTCTCGAAATTCGCGACGGCGATGTCGGCGGCGGTCAGCAGGTGGCGCACGGCCCCGGCATTTCCCGTGCGCTTGCCGGTCGGCACCGGCCACCCGAACGACGAGCAGCAGTGCCGGCCGACGATCTTCGCCGTCCCGCCATCGAACGGGAAGTCGGCCCCCTTGCCCAGGATGTGGACCTGCTTGTAGACGCCGCGGTCGAGCAGGATGTCGCCGCCGGCGACGATCGTCCACGTGGCGGCCGGATCGAACGGATGGGCGTCGCCGCGCAGCCGCGCCGTGAGCTTCCAGGACGCGGCGGCCTTGACCCGGTCGACCCCGAACAGCGAGCGACCGCTCCAGGCGAGGGCGCGCAGCGCCGGCGTCACTTGCGAAGCACGCAGGAACGCGATCCGCTTCGAGTCCTTGGCCAGGTCGCGAGCGACGGCGGCGGCGCCCGAGGCGCGGACGACCCTCGAGGCGGCGATGGTGGGGACTCCGCGGGCCGAGAGGGCGGCGAGGATCCCTGACGCGTCCGAGCCGACGATCTCGATCGTGGTCCAGCGCTTGTCCGTGCCCGCCGCCACGGCCGCGATATCGGCGGCCCCGATGTCCGTCGCCGTCGACCGGAAATCCACGACCGGCACGAACGCGACCGTCGTGACCGGACCGTCGGGCACCGCGGGTGACGGATCGGCGGTGGGCGCCGGCGAGGCGCTGGCCGGCGAGGCGCTGTCCGTCGTCCCGGGCGTGCCGACGATGGCCGCGCCGGACCCGGATGCCACGGGCCCGCTCCCGGACGGCGAGACGCCCGGCGTGGCGGCGGGACCGCCGAACAGGGCGAGCGCCAGCAACGGGATGAGGGCCAGGCCCAGAACGGCGATGAAGAGCGGCGTCGAGACGCGTCGCACGGTCGGGCGATTGTGACACGGGCGGGCCGAGTGCCCGCCGACCACCTGCTAGCATCGGACGGTGACCGGCAGCCGGGCCCCACTGGCGCCCACCCTCCGCCGACTCATCGTCGAGCCCATGCCGCTCGGCCGGAGGGCACTCCCGCCGCTCGGCATCATCGTGCTGGCGACGCTCGGGGCGATCCTCCTCATCGTCGTGGCCACGAGCCGCTGGGCGTCGCCGAACGACGAGCACGCGTATTGGCTGGCGGGCCAGCGGCTGCTCGACGGCGCGCCGCTCTATGACCCGAGCGCGAGCTCGATCACCCCGTTCGCGTACTGGTATCCGCCGGTCGTGGCCCAGGTCGTCGCGCCGATCAGCGCGGTCATCCCGTCCGAGGCGTTCAGCTGGGCGTGGACGGCCGTCCTCATCGCCTGCCTGCTGTACCTGGCCGGTGGCCGGCCCCTCGTGGCGCTGGCGCTCGTGGCGTACGTGCCTGTCGCGACCGAGCTCGGCTTCCGCAACGTCCATCTCATCCTGGCGGTCCTCATCGTCCTGGCGATCCGGCGCTGGCCGGTCCTGTTCGCGATCGGGGCCGCGATCAAGATCGCCCCGGGGCTGGGTATCGTGTACCTGGCCGTCCGCGGTCGGTGGCGCGACGCAGCGATCGCCGCACTCGTCGGCCTGGCGATCCTCGCGGTGAGCGCCGTCCTCTCGCCGGGAGCCTGGGGCGACTTCATCGACATCCTCCGCGCGCGAGGGCCGGGCGACGCGTCGTCGTTCGTGCCGATCCCGTACATCGTGCGTGCCGTGGTCGGGCTCGCCCTCGCGATCGTGGCGGGGCGGCTGCAGGCACGGATCGGGGAGCCGCTGCTCCTCGTGGCGATCGTTGTCGCGCTGCCGACGCTCTGGTTCACGGCGCTCTCGACCCTCGCGGCGCTCGTGCCACTCCTGGCGGCCGGAGCCGGGCGGCCTCGTGCGGCCGACGCCCGTTCCGGGCGGTCTCCGGCGGCGCCCGATCGAGCCGTTCTTCCCACTTGACGTTCGGACCACCCCCGCCACCATCGGCTCGATGCCCATCTTCGCGCTGACCATCGGCTGGTCCGCGTTCCTGCTGTTCTGGGTCGAGCCACTCGTGGGTCAGCTCGTCCTGCCGGCCTTCGGCGGCGCACCGGCGGTCTGGGCCGCCGTGCTCGTCTTCTTCCAGGCGGTCCTGCTGCTCGGCTACCTGTACGGGCACGCCTCCATCTCGTGGCTCGGTCCGCGGCGCGGGGCGGTCGTCCACGTCGGGCTCGCCCTCGCGGCTCTCGCTTGGCTCCTGGTCGCGTCGCTGCGCACCGGCGACATCGCGCCGACCGGCCTGCCGGCCGCCCTCGACGTCCTCCGCATCCTGGCCCTGACGGTCGGGCCGCCCGTCTTCATCCTCACGACGACGACGCCGCTCGTCTCCGCCTGGTTCGCGCGCCGGCGCGGGGGCACGGGAGGCGACCCGTACTGGCTCTACGCCCTGTCGAACGGTGGCTCGCTCCTGGCCCTGCTGGCGTACCCGTTCCTCATCGGGCCGCGGTTCGGGCTGGCCGACCAGCGGTCGGGCTGGGCGGTCGGGTTCGCGGCCCTGTGCCTCGCCCTCGTCGCGGCGGCGACGATCTCGGTCCTGGCGAGGCCTTCGATGGCGGGCGACGCGGCGACCGATGACGACGCGGCAAGTAGCGCCACATCGGCCGACCGGGCGGCGGCCGCGGTCGCCGACGAGGCCGCGTCCGGACCGGCCATCGGCTGGGCGCGCCGCGGCCGCTGGATCCTGCTGGCGGCCGTCCCGTCGGGGCTCCTGGCCGCCGTGACGACCTTCATCGCCACCGACCTCATCTCCGCCCCGCTCCTGTGGGTCGGTCCCCTGGCGCTCTACCTGGCGTCGTTCATCGTCGCGTTCTCGGTCCGTGGCCGCCGGTTCGTGCCCAGCGCCGTCACCCTCGCCCCGGCGGCCATCACGCTCCTCTGGGTGCCGTTCGGGTCGGCCGGCGGTTGGCCGCTCCTCGCGCTCATCGGACTGGCCTGGGGGAGTTTTGCCATCGTCGCGATCGCCCTCCACGGCCGGCTGGCCGGGGATCGCCCGGGCGCCGGCCACCTCACGGAGTTCTACCTCGTCCAGTCGGTCGGCGGCGTGCTCGGCGGGGCGTTCGTGGCGCTCGTGGCGCCGCTCGTCTTCCCGGGCGTGTGGGAGTACCCGATCCTGCTGACGGGTGCCCTCGTGGCGCTGGCGGCGACGGGCTCGGTCGCGGGCTCGGTCGGCGGCGCGATCGCCGGCCCGGTTGGCGGAGCGACCGGGGTCCGGCGGCGCAGTTTCGTCCTCAGCCCGTTCATCGCGGGCGCGCCGGGCCGCCTCATCCCGTACCTCGCGGTCGCCGCCGCGATCGTCGGCGCGATGGTCCTCGAGCACTCGATCGCCCTGCCGATCGCCCTGCGCTGGATCGGGGTCGGGGCCGTGATCCTCCTGGTTGGCGGCCCGCCCCGGTTCCTCGCCGCGGCGACCGGCCTAACCCTCGCCGTGGCCGTCCTCGTCATCCCGAACATCACGCCGAGCCCGACGCTGCTCCAGGCACGCTCGTTCTTCGGGGTGACCGCGGTGATCCAGGGCTCGCCCGGCGATCCGTGGCGCGTCCTCATGCACGGGACGACGGTCCATGGATCGCAGTCCACCGATCCGGCCCTGCGCCGAACGCCGACCGGCTACTACGCCAGGCCGGGTCCGGCCGGCGACGCCTTCGCGGTGCTCGACGAGACCCGGGTCGGCGCTCACATCGGGCTGGTGGGCCTCGGGTCGGGCACGCTCGCCGCGTACGAGCAGCCGGGCCAGTCGATGACGTACTTCGAGATCGACCCGCTCGTGATCCAGGTCGCCGAGGACCCGCGCTACTTCACCTACCTGTCCGACGCGCCCTCACCGCCGACGGTCGTGCTGGGCGATGGGCGCTTCTCGCTCCGGCAGGTTCCGGACGCCACGTACGACATGCTCGTCCTCGATGCGTTCTCGTCCGACGCCATCCCGACCCATCTCCTCACGCTCGAGGCGCTCACCGATGACCGGCGGGTCATCCGGCCCGACGGCTTCATCGTCATCCACGTCTCGAACCGCTACTACGACCTTGCGCCGGCCACCGGCGCGGCCGGGCAGCGCCTCGGCATGACCGTGCTCCAGCGCCGCTATGCGCCGACCGCCGTGGACGCCACGGCCGGCGCATCGCCGTCGGCCTGGGTCGTCATGACGACCGACAAGGCGACGATCGCCGCGCTCCGCCTCCGGGGCTGGGAGGACGTCGACCCGACGGGAGTCGATCCTGTCACCGACGACCGCCCGGACGTCCTCCGCTTCCTGCACATCGGCGGCTGACGCGCGGCGAAGTCGGGCGACGGGCCAAGGCCACGGGGCCACGATCCACCGGGCGACGGGCCGGCGCAGCACACCCGCGACGCAAGAACGCCCCGTCCGGGCGGGCGGACGGGGCGTAGGGAGAAGCGATATGGCGGACCCGACCGGATTCGAACCGGCGATCTCCAGCGTGACAGGCTGGCATGTTGGGCCGCTACACCACGGGTCCGGGAACGGCGAGTTCGGAGGATAGCACGGCTCGGCGCCCAGGCCTCCGCGCGCGTGCGCGAACCGCGGAACCGTCCGTCCGGGGCCCGGTCGGCCGCCCTCGCTATACTCGCGGCCCATGACCAGCTTCCCCGACGGACCGATCGACCTCCGCTCCGACACGGTCACCAAGCCGACCGACGAGATGCGCCGCGCGATGGCGGCCGCGGAGGTCGGCGACGACGTCTTCGACGACGACCCGACGGTCCATGCCCTCCAGGACCGGGCCGCCGAGCTCCTCGGCAAGGAGGCCGGACTGTTCGTGGCCAGCGGCGCGATGGGCAACATCGTGGCCCAGCTCGCCCATCTCGCCCGGGGCCAGGAGACGATCGCCGGGCTCGAGAGCCACATGGTCGTGGACGAGGCGGCAGGTCACGCGGTCATCGTCGGCACGAGCATCCGGACGATCCAGGAAGGGCCGGACGGGACGCTCGACCCGGCGCTCATCCGCGAGGCGTTCCGCGACCCGACCGACGTCCACGAGCCACTCACGGGCCTCATCGCGCTCGAGAACACCCATGCCCATTCGATGGGCCAGCCCCTGACCCCGGCCTACACACGGCAGGTGGCCACGATCGCCCACGAGCGCGGCGTGCCGCTCCACGTGGATGGCGCCCGTTTCTGGAACGCCGTCGTCGCCCAGGGCGTCCGGCCGACGGAGCTCGCCGGTCCGGCCGACAGCGTCTCGTTCTGTCTCTCGAAGGGTCTCGCCTGCCCGATCGGCTCGGTCGTCGTGGGCTCGCGCGACTTCATCTGGCGCGCCCGGCGCGGCCGCAAGCTCGTGGGTGGCGGGATGCGCCAGGTGGGCATCCTCGCCGCGGCCGGCCTCATCGCCCTGCGCGACGGCCCCGCCGGCATGATCGAGCGCCTCGCCGACGACCACGCGAATGCCCGACGCCTGGCCGAGGCCCTGGCCGGGATGGACGGCGTCGTCTCGCCGGGCGGTACGGCCCAACCGACCTCGGGCCGGCTCGACCCGCGCCGGGTGCGGACGAACTTCGTCCTGTTCAAGGTCGAGCGCGACCGCTCGGCATTCCTCGCCGCGCTTCGGGCACGCGGGGTGCTGATGGTCGAGTATCCGCACGGGCAGGTCCGCGCCGCGACGCACCACGGAGTGACAGCGGCCGACATCGAGACGACGATCGCCGCGGCCCGGGCCGCGCTCGACGAGACGTCCGGATCGCGCTCGACCGCCCCGCCCGCCCAGACCCCGACCGCGGAGATCGCGGCCGGGCGCCTCTGACCCCATCCCGGCCGAGCTCCGGCCGGTTCGCCCTCGAGTGCCCAGGAGGAACCCCGTGACGGAGTCATCAGGCTCGCCCGTCGCGCTGACCCGCCCGGCGCCGGCTGCCCAGCCCGGCCCGCTCGATGGCCGCTTCTACGACCTTGTCGAGGAGCGTTTCCGGCGCCTCGTGCGCGACAACCCGATCGTCGGGACCTATGTCGGCATCCATAGCGAGGACGCCCGGCTGGGCGACGGCACCCGCGATCAGCAGCTCCAGGAGCTGGCCGACGACCGCGCCCACCTCGGCGCCGTGGAGGCGCTCGACCGCGCCGGCCTCTCGGAGGAGGCCGCGTTCGAGCGCGAGCTCGAGGCCCACAACGTCCGCCGGTCGCTCTTCGATGCCGAGGTCGTCGCCACCTGGGAGCGCCGCTCGACCGCGATGGACACGGTGGGCGACGCCCTGTTCCTCCTGTTCGCCCGCGACTTCGCGCCCCTGCCGGAACGCCTCGTGTCGATCGCCGGCCGCCTCGAGGCGGTGCCGGCCTACCTCGCCCAGAGCCGGACACGTGCCGTCGGGCCGCAGGTGCGCCTGTGGCAGGGCCTGGAGCTCGAGTCGGCCGGGAACCTGCCGGGCCTGTTCGACGAGGTCGTCGCGGCCGGCGCCGGCGTCCAGGCAGAGGCCGACCAACGTCGCCTCGAGCGGGCGGCGGCGGACGCCGCGGCGGCGGTGGGCGAATACGCCGAATGGGTCCGCGGCACGCTGCCCGCCGGCGTCGACGACTGGGCGCTCGGGCGGGAACGCTACGACGAGCTCGTTGGCCTGCGCGCGTTCGACGGGCTCGATGCCGACACGATCCTCGAGGTGGGCTGGCAGCAGCTCTCGGCACAGAAGGAGGCGCGGGTCGCGGCGGCGCGCGAGATCGACCCGGCCGCCGACGAGCCCAGCGTCATCGCGCGCCTCAAGGAGGACCACCCGGCGACCTTCGCGGCCGCGCTCGAGGGATACCGCGACGCGATGCTCAGGTCGCGCGCCTACCTCATCGAGCACGACATCGTGACCGTCCCGCCGGACGAGCGGATCGAGGTGGTCGAGACCCCGCCCTACCTGCGCAACGTCATCCCGTTCGCGGCCTACTTCGACCCGCCCAAGTTCGACCGGATGCCGTCGGGCATCTACATCGTCACGCCGTCGGTGGGCGACAACGTGAACGCGATGCGGGAGCACAACTACAGCTCGATCAGCAACACGAGCATCCACGAGGCGTATCCCGGCCATCACCTCCAGCTGTCGGTGGCCGGCAAGCATCCGTCGCTCACGCGCCTCGGCACGAACGCCCCCGAGTTCGTCGAGGGCTGGGGGATGTACTCCGAGCAGATGATGCGCGAGCAGGGCTTCGACGCTGCCCCGAACTTCCGCCTGAACATGCACACCGACGCGATCTGGCGGGCCTGCCGGATCATCCTCGACGTGCGGATGCACCGGGGCGAGATCGGCGTGGACGATGCGGTCCGCTGGCTGGTCGAGCAGACGAGCTTCGAGGAGCCGAACGCCCGGGCGGAGATCAACCGCTACACCTACACGCCCACGTACCAGCTGTCCTACCTCCTCGGCAAGGTGCTCCTCCTGCAGCTCCGGACCGACGAGCAGCGCCGGCTCGGGCCGGACTTCCGGCTCCGCGACTTCCACGATGCGCTCCTGCGGGCCGGAAGCCTCCCGATCAGCTTCCACCGACGCCTCCTCGAGGGTGCGACCGGCCGTGGCTCGAGCGCGGCCGGCCGCGCGGCGAAGGCCTGAGCCGCCCGTGCAGGTGATCCCGGCCATCGACCTCGCGGGCGGCCGCTCGCGCGTGGTCTCCTGGCCCGGAGCGGCGAGCGGCATCGGAGCTCCCACGGACCGCCCGGAACGGATCGTCGAGCGATTCGTCGCCGAGGGCGCGCGGATCGTCCACCTCGTCGACGTGGACGGGGCGCGGGCCGGCAGTCCGGCCAATCTCGATGCGGTCGGCCAGGTGGCCGCCCGGATCGCCGTGCCGATCCAGGTCGCCGGCGGCCTGGAGCGCGGCGACCACATCCGGCTCGCCTTCGCCGCCGGGGCG